>NZWU01000010.1 GCA_002701705.1 Gammaproteobacteria bacterium | reverse complement strand
TGTTAGATTCATACCAAATGGAACACTCGAAGAAATTGTAACCTATTTAAATATATTAAAAGTTTTTAAGATGAAGGGTGTTAATGTAATGAATTCAGCAGAAAATATTGAGCTGACTGTAGATAAATCCCTAACAACAGCAATATTGAACCAAAGGNATATANATACTCCTCAAACATGGGTTATCCGAGGAATTAAAGAGACAAAGATACNTGTAAAAAAATTATTAGAAAAACACTCCCTAATATATAAGCCCATATTTGGATCACAGGGCAATNATGTAAAAAAGATTGAAAATATTCAAGATTTAGAATCCATAATAAATAGTACAAATATATATTATTTACAAGAATTTTTACACACTAAACCGTTCCACGATTACAGAGTTCTTGTAATAAAAAATATAAACCAGAAAAAAATGTTTTCAATGATAAGATATGGAAAATCATATGTGAGCAACTTCTCAAAAGGAGCAAAGTGTATGCCTGTTGAACTTGACACCAAATTAACAGAAACTGCATTATCAGCAGCTACAGTATTTGATTTACCGTTATGCGGAGTTGACATAATAAGACAAGGGGATAAACTTTTTGTAATTGAAATCAATGGAATACCTGCATGGAAAGGTTTGCAATCAATTAATAAAGAAAATATCTCAGATATTATTGTAGATGCATTTCTTAATGCACCCACATATGATGCAAATTTATCTATTAAACCTATTTCCCAATAATGTATCAAGATACAAACTATCCTGAAATTACTTCTGAGGATAGAATTGCCTTACTTAAGGAAGCATATCTTTTTTCTTGCAAAAAAGATGTTGAAGTTTTAAAACCAGGTAATGTACACATCACTTCTCCTCATAAAGATACTGATTCAGATGACTATATAAATAGTTCTTTATATAGTAGTGAAAACCTGTTTCTCAAAAATTCTAATCTTGGTGACAGAATATTTAGTTCGGTTGAGTCAACACGAAAATTAATTAAAAAGAATACAAATTTAGGAATTATTCTTGTCTGTGCTCCACTAATACATTCCCTTCTTCAGTATCATACTTACCCTTTGAAAGAGGCATTATCATTAAGCATAAAGAACGCTACCATAAATGACACCTTATTGATTTGCAAGGCAATTAATCTTGCTAATCCAGGCGGGTTGGGCGAAAGCAAGCAATATGATACTAAATCATTACCCAATATTCCTCTCATCGAAATCATGGAATGTTCCTCAAAATATGACAGAATAGCGTACCAATACACGAATATGTTCAAAGATGTTCTAGATTTTGTGGTTCCATGTCTAAATGGGTACCAGAAACGTTATAAATCGCTTAATTTGTCCATTTCTCTGACCTTTCTAGAGATCTTAAGTAACATACCAGATTCTCATATTCAACGTAAATTTGGACATAAAATAGCAAAAAAGACTAGTAATCAAGCCAATGATTTGTTAAAAATATTAGTTACGGATAGAATTAATCGAGATTTATTCAATCAACATTTGAATGAGCTTGATTATGAATATAAGAAACAGGGAATTAATCCGGGGACGACAGCAGATTTACTTGTCGCAGGTTTGATGATAAAAAAAATCTTCAAGAATACTTGAAGTTCTTTTATACGCTCGAATTTGTGACATAAAATATCGCTTGAAGACCCGATAAATAATACAGGAGATAATAATGGCAGCAGTCGATAAAGTGTTAGTTGGTGAAGCACTTGTTGTTACCGAAGGTGGTGACAATGAAATTTCACATNTTGATTTATTAATGGGTCCACGTGGATCANCAGTTGAAGATGCATTNTGTAATGCGCTATGTAATAACAAGGATGGATTTACAACGCTTNTAGCAGTNGTTGCACCTAACTTGCTTTGTAAACCAAATACTATATTGTTTAACAAAGTAACAATAAAGGGTGCTAAACAAGCNGTGCAAATGTTTGGTCCTGCACAAGCAGCNGTAGCAAGAGCTGTAACTGATTGTGTTGAAGATGGAACTATTCCAGAAAAGGAAGCAAATGATATTTTTATCTGTGTTGGTGTGTTTATTCACTGGGATGCGAATGATGACACCAGAATCTATGACTATAACTATGAAGCTACAAAAATGGCTATTAAAAGTGCTATGGCTGGTAAACCAACAGCTGGCGAAGTTATAAAAGGAAAGGATTCAAAACATCCATTTTCACCAAAATAACTAATAACAAGAATTGCCAACCGTGCTTTAAGCCCGGTTGGCTCTTTCTTTTAGAAAACTAAATTTTCTAAGTTTATTCATATACAATAAACTAGAAATTAAAACTCCGCTGGCACCCAATAGTTTAGCCGATTTAATATCTANCATAGACCGTATTCCGCCAGCCACGTAATATTCATTCTTATATTTTTTTGTAATAAATTTTCTTACTATATGAAAATTTGGCTTTAATTTTGTTCCAACCCGCGATAAATCCATAATAATTATTTTTTTTGGATACGTCTTTATGCATCTATGNATTGACTTAGGACCAATAATTCCATTTTTNTANTCGATAGAACAAACATNATCCTTAAATTTTTTTGAAATTAATTCAAAATTTTTNGCTTTCTCACTGCAAAATATAGGAACATAATTATTATAANTTTTATCTANATNNATTTTATTTAGTCCNGAATCNATCCAAAAATCNACCTTTGGAAATCTTTTTAAAATTTTNATTAATATGTTGTGGTTAACTCTGTCAGATATTATTGCATCTAAATCTGCTATATAAATAATTTTTGGAGAATATATATCAACTATTTCATTAATTATTTTTATAGGCTCTGTGCTATTGTATAGTTTGATATTTATTTTTTGGTATGCATATCTGTTACCCTTTAATGCAGTGACAACATGATTATCCAATATATCGATTACGGGAATAATGTCCATTTATGATAAAAATACTAATATATGAATATGTTACAGGAGGTGGTTTAATAAATGAAGATTTAAGTTCAAGTTTACTTAATGAAGCAAAACTGATGACATCAAGGCTTTATAATGATTTTGAGCAATCAGAACATATTTCATTTAAGTTTTTTTTAGATGAGCGGTTAAAAAACTATACTACATCACACTCAATCCTAATAAATAAAGATAATGCAAATGAAATGTATAATAGTGATGTCTTAAAAAAATTTGATTATGTTTTACCAATACTCCCTGAAACAAATCTTGTTTTATACAATTATGTTAAATTTTTAGAAAGAAAAAATATCAAAAAATTAATTTCAGATAAACAAACAATATTATCTTTATCCAATAAACTTCTCTTTTATAAATTATTTGCTAAACATAAATTCAATGTTATTCCTACCTATGATATTAAAGAATCAAGTAAAATAAATAAATTAAAAAATTTGGTTGTTAAAGATAAATTTGGAGCTGGTTGTTCACATATAAGAATTTTTGATAATCCAAAGGAAGTAGATTTTACAGTCTATAATGAAAACTATATTGTGCAGCCATATATTCTTGGAGCACCATATAGTATTTCTGTTTTTTTTACTCATAATGATTTTCATTTGCTAACGATTAATAAACAGACAGTAAAAAAAACAAGACAAAAATTTATTAATTTAAAATCAATATTAATAAATGATAGAACTGTAAGTGATTCAAAGATATATTTATTATTGAATAAAATTAAATCTATATTACCAAACCTATACGGATATGTTGGTATTGATGTAATTATTACTAACAGGAAAATGTATATTGTTGAAATAAATCCAAGACTGACAACTTCTTATATTGGATTAAATAAGACTTTAGATATTAGTCTTGCTAATCTAATTATTGAACAACAAATACAAAAAAGAATCATTAGTGGCAAGAAATATTTTATTAAACTAAATGAATAAAAAAAAATCACAAAAATTATATTTAGGGTGGGATGTAGGGGGCGCTCATACCAAACTTTCTGTCATAAAACCTAATTCATCTTCTTTCCACATATATCGGTGTCACCTATGGGAATCGCTAGATTTATTAAGTAAGTTAGTAAATTCTGTTTGTAGTAAATATAATAAGCGATTCATTATAATAAATGTTATTACTATGTCAGGTGAAATGAGTGATATTTTTAAATCTAGAGATCAGGGAGTTAAGGATATTTTAAATATATTCAAATCTCGTGGTGATGAAAATTATGTATTTTCATCTAAAAAACCATTTTTTTTCAAACCTAAAGCAATTACCAATACTAAATCAGTTTCATCTATGAACTGGCTCGCAACCGCAAAGTTTTTGGAAACATGTGTGAATAATGCGATTGCTGTTGATATTGGATCAACAACAACTGATATCATAATTATAAAAAATGGAGTGTGTAAAAATATGGGGTACGATGATTTCTCAAGACTTAGCCGCTCAGAATTAATATATACAGGAATTCTCAGAACTCCTTTATTTGCAGTGACTAATCAAGTAATCAATAGCAAGCATAGGTTTCCTGTTATACCTGAATATTTTTCAAATATGTCAGATATATATAGAATTATGTCTGATATAGATTCTCGAAAGGATTACTCTAATAGCTGTGATCATAGAGGAAAAACTTATATGAATAGTTTAGTAAGATTTGCTAGATCATTAGGGTTTGACTATCAACCCCAACATGAAAGAAAGCTTAAAAATCTAGCGAAAGAAATCAAGCTTATACAAAAATCTTTCATTATGGAAAAAATTATTGCTACTATGGAAAATAATTTTTTAAAAAAAGAAAAAATTAATCTTATTGGATTAGGCATAGGAAGTTTTTTAGTAAGAGAAATCTGTCACAAAACCAAGCTAGCCTATAAAGACTTTAATACATTTTATAATGGCAATGCTAATAAATTATTCTTGCCATCTGATATAGCGCCAGCTTACTCTATAAGTATGTTACTCAAATTTAAAAATGAACAAAATTGACTTTGAATATTATGAAAACACTTCAGAAATCTTTGACTTTTTAAAAGATAATGACTGGTCTGTTTTTTTATGTAGTAATTATGAAACTTTTAGTACTGAAAGATATGACATAATTTCATGCTGTCCAATTAAAAAAGTCATAGCTTATCAGAATGCAACTATTGTTGAGTTTAATGGATCTAAAAAAGTTTATAGAGGCGATCCTATTGATGTTCTTCAAAAAGTTATGAAAGCATCATTTTCTGATGATTATGCTGATTTACCATTCTCAGGAGGAGCAATAGGTTATTTTTCATATGATCTAGGAAATAAATATGAATCAGTTAAGCCTGTTGGGATTGATAAAGATAATATTCCAATTATGGCTTTTGGAATTTATGATTGGTCTATCATTATTGATCATGAACGGAAAAAGTCAATTCTAGTATATACCACTGAAAATAGACTTATAAAAAAAAATAATCAAAGGATTTAAAGAGAAGAAATTTGCTCCACAAAGAAAAGGAAGATATTCTATAAATTCACAACACACTTCAAATCTAAGCTATGAAGAGTATGTTGAAAAGTTCAATTCCATTAAGTCATATATTGAAAAAGGAGATTGTTACCAAATAAATTTTGCGCAGCGTTTTTCACTTGAATATGATGGCGACACATGGGAAATATTTAAAAAAATATTAATGAAATATAAAGCTCCATATTCTTCATATATGAATTTTCCATTTGTTAAAATCTTAAGTTATTCGCCGGAAAGATTTCTCCAGATTAAAAATAATATTGTTGAAACAAAACCTATCAAAGGGACTCGACCAATACATTTAGATAATGAAAAAAATTTGCTATTAAAAAAGGAATTAATAGACTCAAATAAAGACAAGGCAGAAAACCTAATGATTGTAGATTTATTAAGGAATGATTTGGGTAGGAATTGTATTTTTGGTTCTATTAAAGTAAAAAAACTTTTTGAAATAGAAACTTTTTCAAATGTACATCATTTAGTAAGTACAATACAAGGTAAAATATCGGAGAAAAGTAATATTTTTAAACTAATTAGAGGTTGTTTTCCCGGTGGTTCCATTACTGGAGCTCCCAAAATAAGATCCATGCAAATTATCAATGAACTTGAACCAGACAGAAGAAGTATTTATTGTGGCTCTATTGGCTATATTAGTTTTAACAGAAAAGTTGATTTGAATATTGCTATCAGAACTATCATTGCGACAAAAAATAGTCTCCACTTTTGGGGAGGCGGTGGCATAGTTTACGACTCTGATGTGAAAGCAGAATTTCAAGAAACCCTAGATAAAATTGCTCCAATAATAGGTGTATTAGAATCAAGCGATAGTTGAATTTATAGCACTAGAAACTCGTTCTAAAAGGTCTAAATTAATTTCATTCCTATCCAATTTGTTTGAACACAATTGACCTCGAAAACCAAGAAAATCAGGATTCAATTTTTTGAGTTTATCAATATCACAAATTTTTAGAGATCCAGACAAGCCGCAAATAGATTTGTTCTCTTTTACCATCGACACAAAATTTCTTATTTCAGAATGATTTAAGATTTCTGTCATAGATTTATGATTTTTATTAAACGTATCAATCATAATTCCTTTATATCCAATACCAATTATTTCCTCCATTATATTTAGATTGAATGTTTTATCTGCGAAAATGACACAAATTGGTTTTGTTTGATTGAATGAAAAATTTTTTAATAGCAACTTATGCTGACCAATCATATTAATATCAAATAAACCTATTTTTACATATTCAATCTCTTGATTAATGATTTTTGATAATATGGCAATGGTATCTTTATTGTTCGGATTTGGATTATTACCCAAGGTTACACTCATTTTATGATGTTTAAGAATTTGCCTTACTTTATTCATTAAGCTTAAACCAACGAAACCAAGAGCCCCATCATCTACATTCTTTAAATCAACAATATCAATTTTTGCATTGCTAATTTTTTCAGCTTCATGTACATCTTTTATGCTTGCGAGAAAACCTGTCATTATTCCTTTTTATAATTGTTGATCTTATTTTGTATCCATCCCCATGCTTCTTCCTCTTTAGGTCCTGATGTTTTGTCAAACCCAATTTTTAAATATTCAACTTCTTTCAGAATTTTTTCCATTGATATCATTCCTAACCTGCTAACTAAAACTGATGCTTCAATGACAGAAAATTGAGCTCTGTTAAAACCAAGAAAAGGTGCATGTATGTCTTTATTTGATATTTTACAAACTACTTTAGGTCTGACTTCATCATCAAAAATTTCTTTTACAGCAGTTTCAAAATGAGAATTTGCGTCTTTTAGTCTAGGAACATCAATATTTTTAAGGTCGGTTAATGGCCAATCTTTTTTTATCCCACAAATAATACCGGCAAATATCCTTACATCATCAATAAAATTTATAACAGCTTCTTTTTGTGAAATTAAATTTTCTAATGTCCTTGATGGTTTAAAAGGGGAGATAAAAACTTCTTTTTGGTTCATTTTTATACCCATTGGCGCGATATGTACCTCGCCTTCAGTAGATTTTGTGGTCACTATTACTTCATGTATCATTTCTTTTTATATGTTGGTCCTGTTGGCTTAAAAG
The DNA here is from genome assembly GCA_002701705.1 of Gammaproteobacteria bacterium. Taxonomy (GTDB): domain Bacteria; phylum Pseudomonadota; class Gammaproteobacteria. The sequence goes on along the minus strand of NZWU01000010.1, from coordinate 12,612 downwards.
ACATTTTATCATCTTCATCTTTTTCAACCAAACAACCCCATGATAATTCCTCATCCTGAGAATAAAACTTTCCAAGTTGATGTGCTATTTGAGCTCTTGCTAATTCAACACCAAGATAGAAGGCATGACCAGAATCATCACCCACATCTAGATTTTTGAAGAAATCATATGGGTCATAAGCGGTTTTAAACCCATCCCTATTAAAAACATGGATTCCCTTATCCGTTACCATTATTCTATAACTAGGATCTTTAATATCTTTTGATAATTCTAAAACTTCATCATATGAAAATTTAAAAGGCTTATCTTCATGGGTAGTAAGCAGATTATTGCTGATATGTTTAGGAGTGGTGTTGCTGACTCTCGAAGCGTACAATATTCTTCTTGCTATATCAGTTTCCTTTATAACTGTTTTACAGTGATCACTTACTTGTGTAGTTAAAATATGATGTATTTTTAATTCAGAGATTATCCCCATTAACATAAGAGTAATTCCAGTAGTGTCCGCATGCGATAATTCTGTCAAATTACCAGTGCCCATCATCATATCAATATCAGGATATTTTTTTCTTAATTTAGCATACCTCACGATAGATTCAGTGAAACCATAATTAATTGGGTCTAAAATTGAGTCAGCTATAAATGTTCTTTTTTGTTCAATACATTTATCAATTACTTTATATAATTCATCTAATTTTCCATCCAAAGGTATAAGAATAGGATACGAGTCAACTTCATCTAGAATATGAAAATTATCAGATTTGATGCTAAGAAGATAATCAGCTCCTGCCTTACCTCCTCTAATCAATTCTTTATCATCATGAGAATCAATACTTACATAAAAATCTAAATGCTTTAATTCTTTAACAACTTCTTCTAGATGGTTAAATTTTATATTTGGTAGACACCCAATATCTATAACATCTGCACCATTATCACGATAGAAATTTGCTTGTTTCACAATCTCTTCCAATGACATGTTAGGCGCATCAGTTATTTCAGCAAAAATTGAAACTTCATATTGCGATAAATCATGTTTTAATGATTCCTTTCCAAATAAATTAGGTAAGTCTTTAAGTTCATCAGGGCCACGAAAAAAATCAACGTTTAATTTTTTTGATAATTCAGATAAATCGCCTCTAGCTTTGCCGGGTATTATTACTCTATCAAAACTGGAAATATCACCAATCCTTCTTTCTATCATTTGTGTTGTCAACAATGAAGCGACATTAATATTTAAATTACGAATTTCATATTCAAAAGGGATTTTTCCCATTTCATCCAAGACCCTCTTCAAACTTCTTTCAGCAAGCCTACCTGTGATAAAAAGAATCTTTTCTTTTAATGCCATTTTTTAATTATTTTTTCCAATTCATCGACATTTCTGACAACGTCTGTATTTTTAAACTTTTTAAGCAATTCATAATTTTCAAGATCTATCTCTCTTGGGTAAACAGTTACCATTTTTCCTGGTGCTGGCGTTATCACCACAGGTTCAGTATCACAAGCAAGAATAATTGAATGGACCTTACATTTACCCGCTTGCGCAAAAATATTTGTTATTAGATTATCAGAAAACCCATAAGCCATTTGTGCAACAGTATTTGATGTAGCTGGGGAAACAATTAACACTTTATAGATATCTTCATAAAATAAACTAACAGGAGCTGAACTTGCAGTAACATCTTTAAATATTTTTATTTTCTTTTTCTTAAAATCACTTAATTTATAACCATACCACTTTAGAACTTCTTCCCCAGCTCTACTTAGAAATAAATCTATATTATTTAGTGAATTAATGATATCAATTGATTCCTTTAGAAAATGACCAGAACCAGTAATTGCCCACGCTATTCTTTTATTTTTTTTATCCATTATTACTCAAAATAGTTTCAATTCTATTTTTATATTTATTTAAATCTTCTTCACTATTAATATTAATAAATAAATCTTCATTATTTGAAAAATCAACATGATGAATTGAGCATGAATCAAACCATTTATCAATCTTCCTTTCTCCAGAGTGCAAAAAAGACTCTAAACTCTTACTCATACCCTTTCTAATGAGACAGTAGACAGGCTGAAGTCGCTTGCCATCGAATGCTACATTAATATCAGATTCTTTATCTAATAATATCATTTTTTTGAAGTAAGATTCGTCAATAAATGGTCCATCACATGGAAGAGTAATAAGATATTCTGTTTTAGATTCATGTAACCCTGTATACATTCCAGCTAAGGGCCCTTGAAATCCAGTCATTAAATCTTCGCATGTATTGAACCCAAGGTCATTATACTGATCAACATTTTTATTTACATTGACTAAAACATCAGTACAAAATTTTTCAGCCAGAGAATGAAGGTATTGAATTATATATTTGTTATTAATTTGTAAGAGCCCTTTATCATTACCTTCCATCCTAGAAGATTTACCTCCAGCTAAAATTAAAGCAGTTAATTGTTTTTTATCAATTTCAATCATGGCATTCATACAAAATAAAATATAAAATAGTCTACTTAATAGAATAACCTAGCATGACTAAGAAACGAATATATTTAGCGCCAATGGTTGGGAGAACTGACCAGCATTTTCGATCCTTTATAAGGATATTGTCAAAAAATATCCACCTTTATACTGAGATGATCACTTGTGATGCTTTTCTTCATACAGGTAGAAGCGAATATAAAATTAATAATTATGAACACCCCATTACAATACAACTTGCTGGATTCGATCCAAAGAAGTTTATGCAATGTTCAAAAATCATCGAAGAACAAGGATTTAACGAGATTAATATAAATATTGGATGCCCAAGCAATAAAGTTATAAAGGGTCAGTTTGGAGCTTGTCTTATGAATCACCCTGAACACGTTGCAGAAATCGTAACAGAAATTAAAAACTCATGCTCTCTACCTGTATCTATTAAAACCAGATTGGGACTTGATTATGATGAAAATTTAGATTTGTTAAAAGACTTTATTTATAAAACATCAAATGCTGGATGCACTAGGTTTTTCCTTCATGCTAGAAATGCAATTCTGAAAGGAATAAGCACTAAAAAAAATAGAAATATACCTGCACTCAGATATGATGACGCTTTTAAAATAAAGACAGAATTTCCTCATTTATCAATTATTTTAAATGGTGGAATTACAACAATGGATGAAATAATAAATTATTCAGATTTATTTGACGGAGTTATGATAGGTAGAAAAATTTACGATGACCCTATGTTTCTTTTGAATATAGAAAATAAAATTTTTAATTCTAGTTTAATATATGATAAAAGGATAATTTTAAAAAAGTATTTGGAATATGCTCTTACCCAAATAAATTTAGGTGCAAATAAATATTTCTTATTTAAACATCTATTTGGTTTATACTATAAAACTGATTTTTCAAAAAAATGGAAAAAATTTCTTAACATGATAATTCGTGAAGAAATTAATATACTAAGAATGCCTTTTTTTGAGGAGATGATTTATGAAAAAAAAATCTAAATTAAATTCTACAAATGCTGATAAATATGATTTATATGAAAAATCAGTTCAATCAGTTGAGTTTGAAGTCCAATTTATTGACAAAATGTTCAGAAAATATAATAGGGGTAAATGTTTCGATATAAGAGAAGATTTTTGTGCTACCGCTAGCATCTCTGCAGAATGGGTAAAACATAATAAGAATAAAAAAGCATTTGCAATTGACTTGGATAGGAAAATATTAAACGTAGCAAAAAAAAGAATAAATAAATATTTGTCTCAAGAACAATCTAATAGATTACAATTGATTCATGGAAATTCTCAAAGCAAGATTACAAAGAAAGTAGATTCTGTTGTTGCTATGAATTTTAGTTATTGGGTATTTAAAGACAGATCTTCTCTAAAGAAATATTTCTCTAATGCATATAAGCATTTAAAAAAGGATGGAATCTTGTTGATTGATGCTTTTGGAGGATATGAAGCTCATCAGGAACTTGAAGAAAGAACAAAACATAATGGATTTACTTACGTTTGGGATCAACATAAGTTCAACCCTATCAATAATGATCTTACATGTTTTATCCACTTTGAATTTAGCAACGGATCTAAAATTAAAAGAGCCTTTAAATATGAATGGAGGCTTTGGTCACTGCCTGAAATCACAGAATGTTTAAAAAGCGTGGGATTTGATTTAGTCGATATTTATATGCAAGGTTGGGATGAGAAAAATGACTGCGAATCTGAAAAATTTTATCACGTAAAAAAGTGTGATGCTGACCCTGGATGGATTGCATATATTGTCGCATTGAAGTAAAAAAAGAGAAATATTTCAATATTTATTTTTTTTCTATATAATCTATTCAAGAGTCAACAATGCAGTTGCTGCAATTTGCAGAGGAAAGTCCGGGCTCCATAGGTAGGAACGCCAGGTAACACCTGGGAAACGTGAGTTTACGGAAAGTGCTACAGAAAATAACCGCCAGAACCATCTGGTAAGGGTGAAAAGGTAAGGTAAGATCTTACCAGCGTATTTGGTAACAAATATAGTAGAGCAAACCCCGTTCGGAGCAAGGCAAATTTATAGCATAGTGTCAACCTAGGACCTGCTATATGGTATGCTGCTTGAGGTTTTTGGTGACAAAAACCCTAGATAAATAACTGCACACGACAGAACCCGGCTTATTTGTTGGCTCTTAGACTGAAATCTCACAGTATAATTAATATATCTACATAAGTTATTGTTTATAAATAACTTATTATCTTTTTCATTAATATAACCTAATCAACAACCAAATTGACCATTGAACGGCTTGCATATGTTAAAAAAAAGTCATATAGTGTTGATTAATGGTGTTTTTTGTTAAATTGTGGGAAATAATGGTAGATATGTTTAGAGGCATTCATAATATAAATCTAGATGCCAAGGGTAGGCTGGCTATCCCTACTAGGTATAGAGGTACAATCAATGACCAGTCAACTGGGAATATGATTATAACTGTAGACCCAGGGGAAAAATGCCTCCTGCTCTATCCGTTATCAGCTTGGAATGATATCGAAAAACAAATCAATGATTTGCCAACCTTTCAGAAAAATTCACGAAGAGTACAGAGATTATTAGTAGGGCATGCTGAAGATATCCAGATGGATAAAAATGGAAGAATTCTAATATCTCAACCATTAAGGGTTATTGCTGAACTTGATAAAAAAGTAACAATGATTGGCCAAGGAAAAAAATTTGAAATATGGGGCAATGATCATTGGGAATCAAAAGTTTCAAAATGGAGGACTGAAGATACAGATGAATCTGAAGAAACAGTTCTTGGAGGTATTAGAATCTAATGGACATTCATAGATGTTTTAGAACGTTAGGCATAAGCGGACATGAGGACATGAGCGTAATTAAGAAGGCTTTCTTAAAAGTGGCTTTAAAATATCACCCAGATAAAACTAAGAATGATTTGAGTCTTTTAGAGAGATTTATAGAAGCCCGTAATGCATATGACAATATCGTTAAATTTAAGAAGGCTATTAAATGAACAATCTTACAAAACATACACCGGTTATGTTAACCGAGTCAATTAATGCATTGGCTATAGAGAAGAATGGAATATATGTTGATGCGACCTTTGGTTTTGGCGGTCATTCAAAATCAATCCTAAATAAATTAGGTAAAGCAGGAAAATTATACGCACTAGATAAGGATGCATCTGTAATTAAAATAGCAGAACAAGAGTTTATACATGACAAGAGATTTACCCTGAAACATGGATGTTTCTCCTCTCTTGAATCTCTGTCAAAGGAGTGGGGAATACATGGCTCAGTAAATGGCATATTATTTGATCTTGGCGTATCGTCTGAACATTTAGATAATCCTGAGAGAGGTTTTAGTTTTATGAGAAAAGGACCAATTGATATGAGGTTTGATCAGAGTTCAGGTATATCTGCAAATAAATGGTTAGCCACAGCAAGCGAAGATTTGATATCTAAAACTATAAGAAAATATGGCGAAGAACGTTATGCTAAAAGAATTGCTAAGAGAATCGTTTTGCAAAGAGGTAAAGAAAAAATTAATACAACTGATGATTTAGTGCAAATAATTAATAAAGCTATACCAAAAAATGAAACAAAAAAACACAATGCAACAAGAACATTTCAAGCAATAAGAATATATATCAATCAAGAATTAGAAATACTTAGAAATACTTTGGAAAGCACTTACAACATACTTGCTCCAAAAGGTAGGTTAGTATTAATAACCTATCATTCTTTAGAAGAACGAGTAATAAAAGATTTTCTAACTCTTACTGATAAAAGCCTATCCGCGCCGAAAGATTTACCATTAAGTAATCAATTTTTAACCAAGCTATTTAAAACTATAAATAAATCAATCAAACCTACTAGCAAAGAAATAGAATCAAATATTCGGTCTAGGTCAGCAAAATTAAATATTTTAGAGAAATGCAATGAGATTGATTCTTAATATAGCTATTTTCTTTGCAATAGCATTCTCTGCTTTTTTAGTTATATATATAAAGCATCAAAATAGAATTATGAATATTAAAGTAGAAAGTATTGAAAATGGTCTATCAATAGAAATAAATAAATATAAAGAATTATTAAATACTAAAACAACATTATTGGAAAAAGAATTGATGAGAAAAGGTTTTAAAGAAAGTCTAGGAATGGACATACCGTCCAAGAATAGAATAATTTATTTAGATTTAGTTGAGTAAGCTGGAGGTTAGTAATATGTTTGAGTTAATTGAAAATTATAGTAAGAATGCAGTGATTAAAGTTATAGGTGTTGGTGGTGGCGGCGGTAATGCCGTGCAATCAATGTTAGAGTCGAAAATTCATGGTGCTGAATTTATAGTAGCAAATACTGATGCACAGGCTTTAACCGATATTAAAGGAGCTACCACTGTCCAATTAGGAGCAGAAATTACAAAAGGACTTGGAGCTGGTGCTGATCCAGAAATAGGTAAGCAAGCAGCTGAAGAAGATAAGGATAAAATAAGAGATGCGATAATGGACACGGATATGCTATTCATTGCAGCAGGTATGGGCGGTGGTACTGGAACTGGTGCTGCACCCGTCATAGCACAATGTGCGCATGATATGGGAATCCTTACTGTTGCTGTCGTGACAAAACCATTTGATTGGGAAGGAACTGAAAGAAAGAAGTATGCAGATGAGGGAATCGAGAAATTGGAAGATTGGGTTGATTCACTCATTGTTTTACCAAATTCTAAACTTGAGGAAGTTTTTGGTGGAGATACTTCAATATTTGATTGCTTTGGAAATGCAAATAGTGCGCTCCGAGGTGCAGTCAAAGGAATCGCAGAAATAATAACTATCAGAGGCTTAATAAATGTTGATTTTGCAGATGTAAAAACTGTAATGTCAGGAAAAGGAAAAGCCATGATGGGATCAGGTGTTGCTCGTGGTGAAAATCGCTCTGAAGAGGCAGTACAATTTGCCCTTAGTAGCCCATTGTTAGAAAGCATTGACTTGCATGGTGCTAGTGGTGTTTTAGTCAATATAACAGCTGGTGAAGATCTATCTGTTAATGAATATAACAGCATAGGAGCAACAATTAAGCAAATTGCAGCAGAAGATGCAACAATTATTACTGGTTGTATCAAGGAAGAAGATACGAGCGGTGAACTTAGAGTTACAATAATTGCAACTGGCTTTGATGAAAGTACTGATTCAGATAGCCAAGAAAGTTCATCTAGTGATGCAATAGAGTTAAAAAATCAGGTAGAGCCATTAAGACCAGCGCAGGGCGCCATGTTTGAGAATGACTCTCCTCATCTTTCAACAGAGGATACTGAAAGAAAAGATGAAGATGACTTAGACATACCTGCTTTTTTAAGGCAACAAGCTGATTAAAAAATTATAAATAACAGCAAACAAAGCGCATGGCGGCAATATTTCATTTACCTTATTGTCGCCATTTTTTTTATATTTATTTTAGTTAGAGTAATTTTATTACAAATCTTTGACACTGATTGTTTTATATTTAACAAGAATAATTGTAAAGACAATTTAAGTTCTTTAGCTGAGAAACGACAGATCACATCTAGAATTATAGATACCAATCGCGGAACAATATTTGATAGAAATGATGAAATTTTAGCAATGAGTTTGCCACGAAAAACATTATGTATTAACCCATATATGATTAGCAAACTTACTAAAGATGAAATAAAAAATTATCTACCTCTTTTAAAAATAATTAATCTTAATAAAAATAAATTTTCAGACCTAATTAATAAATATAAAAAAAGAAAAGAATTCTATTTAAAAAGGAAAATTAGCCACAACCTTGCTTCAAAAATAGATAAATTAGAATTACCATTTGTATACTTCATAAAAGAGTATCACCGTGTATATCTTGGAGGAGAGGCTTTTGCAAATATATTAGGTTTTACCAATATAGATGATGTAGGGCAAGAAGGAATTGAATTGTCTAAGAATGATTTATTAATTTCCAGTAAGGGTATAAAGAAAATTAGAAAAGATAATTTAGGTAGATCAATCGAAACANTTGAAATCATGAAGCAGCCAATATCTGGGAAGAATATACATTTATCNTTAGATAAAAATATTCAAATCATTGGCTATAATATTCTGAAAAAATATGTAGAAAAATTTTCAGCTGATAGTGCATCTCTAATACTTGTTAAAAATAAAACAGGTGAAATTATCTCAATGGTCAACTACCCATCATTTAATCCNGACTTACGTCATGAAATGAGTGGCGTGAAAATNAAGAATAGNGTAGCTACAGAAATATTTGAGCCTGGGTCAACTATAAAGCCATTTCTCATTCTTGCGGCATTAGACTCAAATACTTTCAGTCAAAAAGATTTAATTGATACTACGCCAGGAATAATTAAAATAGGGGAAGAAGAATTTAGAGATCCACGTAACTATGGAAAACTTACTTTGTCACAAATTATTGAAAAATCAAGTAATGTAGGAGCAGTAAAAATATCTCAGAGTTTAGATAAAAAGGACCTGTGGAATACCCTGAAATCACTTCAGTTTGGTGAAAGTTTATATGTTGGATTAGCGGGTGAACAGTTTGGTAATCTTGATTATCATTCCCAGTGGAAACCAATTAAACAAGCAACAATTGCTTATGGATATGGTGTTTCNACAACACTTATCCATTTATGCAGTGCATATTCTATTCTTGCNAACCATGGAAAATTGATACAATTTACGTATCTTAAAATACAGGATGATTCAGAAATTTTTAAAGATGATATTTTTGATGCAACTTTATCAAAAGAAATTTTATCGATGATGACAGAAGTTATTGCAAACGGAACAGGTAAGAAAGCATCATTAAAAAAATATACTGTTGCTGGTAAGACAGGAACAGTCAGAAACCTGACCAAAAAAGGTTATGAAACAAATAAACACAATACATTGTTTGTAGGAATTGTTCCTGCATCAAATCCNCAGTATGTAGCAGCNGTTATAGTTAGGAAGCCTGATCCTAGCAAAGGTAAAGTGTCTGGAGGAATAAACGCTGCACCAATTTTTAGAGAATTTATGAATCAGACGCTTAATCTTTTANAAGTATATCCAGATAAAAAATCTTTAGCGCATGAAGAAANTAAATGAAAATATAAAANAAATTATAGATTTTTCAAAGAAAAATAANCCNAGAGNTTATTTTTTNGACAAGATTTTTTCATGGAACAGTAAATCAGTTAAGCCAGNTCAGATTTTTATCTCTATTAAAACCAAAAAATCAAAAAAATATGATTATATAAATGAAGCTATTGATAGAGGCGCAAAAGCTATTATCTCTGACTCACAAATTAGAAAATCATCTTTATCAAAAAATCTACCAATTTTACATAGTGATTATTTAAAAGATAATTCTAANAAGGTTCTTAATTTTATTTATAAAAACCCTTTAAAAAATATTAAAGTATTTGGTGTCACTGGTACAGATGGGAAAACATCACAGTTACACCTACTTGCGCAAGGCTTGCATCTTAGTGGAAAAAAGGTAGGTGTTATATCTAGTGAAGGTAATGGCATTTATCCAAAACTTAATAAAGCAGCTTATACAACGCCACCAGCNGATATCTTATTTAATTATTTTAAACAGTTTAATATAGCAAAAGTTAATATTATTCTTGTTGAATGTTCATCTCAAGGAATAGANCAAGGAAGATTAAGTGATATTGAATTTAATTTAAGCATTCTAACTAACATAAATAAAGACCACATTGACTATCATCGTTCACTTAAAAANTATATTGGAACAAAGATAAAATTATTAAACATGACTAAAAATCATATTTTCCTTAATGAAAGCTGTCCTACAACAACAAATAATCTNAAATTAATAAATACAAAAGCAAAAAAACATTTTTTTGGTCTTGATTTAGATTTTAATTATACAAATATAAAATTAGGAGGAACTATCTCAGATTACTATAACATTGGAGTTGTTTTCAAAATTCTAAAATTACAGAAAATATCAATAAAAAAGATTTTAAAAGTTATTAGTAAGCTTAAACCTGTTGTAGGAAGAAATCAGTTTATAAAAACTAAAAATAAGGGTACATATATTATAGACTATGCGCATACTCCAAGTTCTCTATTAACTCTTCTAAAAACCATAAACTTTTATTCTATTCTTAGTGGTGGTAAACTTATCACAGTTTTTGGTTGTGGTGGCAATAGGGACATATGGAAAAGAAAGGTTATGGGAAATATATCAGCAGAATTTTCTAGTCATATAATTTTAACGGATGATAATCCAAGGACTGAAGATCCTATGAAAATCATTAATGATATCAAAAAAGGAATAAATAAAAGAATAAATTTATCAATTATACCTTCTCGAAAAAGCGCAATACTTAAAGCTGTTTCTTTTGCAACTAGAAATGATTATATTGTCATAGCGGGTAAGGGTAATGAAAATGATATATTGTACAAAAACCATGTTGTAAAGCATAATGATTTGAAAGTACTGAAGGCCAGATTAAAGTGAAAGGATCTTTGTCTCAATTGGAGAATGTCTTAAATTCAACATTAGTTAATTCAAATGTTAATTTCAATGGAGTGTCTATTGATTCAAGAACAATTAAAAAAGGCAATCTATTTGTTGCTATAAAAGGTGAAAACTTTGATGGGCATCAATTTATCAATGATGCTGTCAAGAAAGGCTCTGCAGCAATTGTTACTGAAAAACAATTTGAAAATATACCGCAGTTAGTAGTTAAAGATACTGTTATAGCTCTAGGTAAAATTGCGAATTTTTATCTTGATACTCTGAAACCTTTGACTATAGGTATTACTGGGACTAATGGTAAAACAACAGTGACAAAATTAATTGGATCAATGTTAAATAAATTTAAAAGTACACTTACAAATTTTGGTAATTTTAATAATCATATTGGTTTGCCATTATCTATTTTGAAAATGAATGATAAACATCAAATTTGTATTCTTGAGATGGGAGCAAGTAGGAAAGGTGATATAGAATATCTAACGAGTATAGCCTGCCCCAGAATTGTTGCGCTTTTAAATGTCTCACCTGCACATTTGGAAAGTTTTCAAGATATTGATAATATTCTTTTAACAAAAGAGGAAATTTTTTCCGATCAAGGATATGAAAAAATTGTCATATTAAATAAAGATGATATAAATTTTTCAAGATGGAATAATTTAATTAAAAAACATCAGGTCAAGACAATTTCTAAAACTCAGACTGCTGATTATTATGTCAAAAATATAGAAAATAATGTTCTTGCAATACAAAAGCCAGATGGCAAGTCTTTTGAATTGACTTTAAAACAACATCATCAACATCAAATTGATAACATACTTTTTTCAGTTGCCTGTGCATCAGAAGCTGGAGCATCTCATGAAAATATTATTGATGGTTATTATAATTTTAATGGAGTTAATGGTAGATTCTATCTCAATGAGGGGATTAATGGCTCTACAGTCATAGATGATTCATATAATGCAAACCCATCATCAATGAAATTATCATTGCAATCATTAATTTCAATGACAGGAGTTGCGTGGTTTGTCATGGGAGATATGGGAGAATTAGGAATACAATCTCAAGAATTTCATTCTGATTTAGCACTATATGCAAAAAAAATTGGAGTAAAAAAACTCTTTTATGTTGGACAATATAAAGAATTAGTATCAAAAGGTTTTGGAGAAAATTCTTTTTGTTTTAAAAACAAATCAGAACTTGTAAAATTTATTCAAAATATCATTACGAATGATGTTAATATTTTGATTAAAGCTTCTCGCTTTATGGAATTTGAGACTATAGTGGGTGCATTAAAACTTAGAAAGGATTAGAATTGTTAAATTATGTTGCTTTATTTATTTGATTATCTTTCACAATACTATTCAGGATTTAATGTCTTTCAGTATTTGACTCTAAGAATAATATTAGCTGCGTTGACAGCATTATTAACTTCTTTAATTTTAGGTCCTTACATCATACAAAAACTCAAAGATGCAAATGTGTATCAGAGCGTAAGAGATGATGGGCCTGAGTCTCATACTGATACTAAATCAAAAACCCCTTCAATGGGTGGTTTGATAATAATTATATCTATAACAATTAGT
>NZWU01000009.1 GCA_002701705.1 Gammaproteobacteria bacterium | reverse complement strand
TTTTATAAAAGCAGGCACTTTTATGACAACGCCATTTTCAAGCGTAGCATCTTTAAGTGTTGCTGAAACTGTATCTCCTTTTGCGGCCGATTCTGTTGATACAACTTTAATATTGACAAATTTTGGTGGCTCAACCTGAATGATTTTACTATCCCATGTAATGACTTCGCACTCATCCCCTTCACATAACCATATAGAACCATCACCAATAATTTCTCCATCAACTTCTAGTTGCTCATAAGTTTGTGAGTCCATAAAAAAGAATTTTTTATTTTCTGCATACAAAAATTGCATGTTAGTGTTATTTACATCTGCCATATTTAAAGATTCTCCAATTTTAATAGTTTTCTCTAAAATTTTATTATTAATTAGATTCTTTATTTTAATTCTGGTAAATGCTTGTCCTTTGCCTGGATTTACAAATTCAGTCTCAAGAATTAAGTATGGTTGCTTCTCAATAAGTACTTTATTGCCATTTTTCAGAGTTGAAATGGTTTCTGACACTAAGTAGACTGATGTTGTTCTGGCAATGCAACAATTTCTGCATCTCTTAAAGCTTCTATTCGCTTTCCAAGTGGAGGATGTGTTGAAAAGAGTTTGCGCCATGTACTTTTCTGACCACGATTTGATATACCAAAAGCAACCATCTGATCAGGAAGTTTAGCTGCACTATGTTTTTGTAAGGCTTCTAAAGCTAAAATCATATTTTGTTTACCTGCAAGTTGCGCTCCTCCAAAATCAGCTCTGAATTCTCTCCTTCTAGAAAACCAATAAACTATTGGGCTTGCTAAAATACTGAAGAACACAATCAGAAATTGTCGTATAAAGAATTGTATCCAAAACCCTCCTCTCGCATCTCTAAGGACTGCCCTCGCAATAAAATGTGCTACCACAAATGCAAAGAAATAAACAAAAGAGTTTACGATNCCTTGTATAAGAGCGAGCGAAACCATATCACCATTTGATACATGACTCATTTCATGCCCNATAACAGCTTCTACTTCATTTCGATTCATCTTTTTAACTAATCCAGTGCTCAGCACAACTAGCGAACTGTTNCTTGAAGCTCCTGTTGCAAATGCATTAGGCGCATCTGATTGTAAAATTCCAATCTCGGGAGTTTTAATACCAAGTATTTTTGAATGCTTTTCAACAATTGATACATACCATTTCTCGAATTCATTTGAAGGTTGTTTAACAATACGTATGCCCATTCTTTTCGCCATCCACTTNGACATGAAGAGAGCTATAAAGGAACCACCTATACCCCAAACAAAACAAAAAATCATTAAAGAGTTGTAATCTAAATCTATNCCATTTCGTTCATAGACCCCAGTAAATCCTATCAAGGTAAGGACTATGCTGATTGTCAATATTATCGCAATGTTTGTTATTAAAAATAAACCGATTCTGGTCATTTGGTACCTCTACTGATACTCACTATTATAAGTTATTTTATGAATTTTTTTCAAAAGCTTTTTATCTATTTTTCTTCCTCTCCTAGTTCTTTCCATTATGTATTCTTGTGGTATTTCATCTAGTTGTTCCGATCTAATAACATCAACAAAATTTATGATTTCATCNCTTTTCTTAGGNATATTAATTAACTTTACCCCTTTTCCCTTTGATAAAATTGGTATATTTGACAATTTATTGACAANCATGTAATTCTGATCTGTTATTAGAATATAATGTTTTTCTATATTTGGGTTGAAATTAATTAAAGAGAAAGCNTTTGAATCTTTAACCCTGATTAAATTTTTCCCTTTTTTTTGTTTCACTAATATATCATCATGCGAACAAATAAATCCATATCCCTTATTACTCAAAGTTAGAATCTTTTCACCTTCAGTAATGTTGGCCAATCCAATAATGTGTGTGGCATCTTGTATTGTGAAAAATTTACTGAGTGGTTCCCCATGGCCTCTGGATGAAGGAATGTTATATACATCAAGAGAATAGGCATAGCCTTTTTGGTCTAAAAAAGAAACCTTTTTATCAGAGTAAGTTTTTAAATGGGTAAATGCACTATCACCAGTTTTATAGACTATCTGATTTGGGTTTATATCATGACCCTTAACTGTCTTAACCCAACCATTTTTTGATAATACAACAGAGACCGGTTCACTTGTGATGACAGGAGCAATTTTAATAGCCTTAGAAATATCAGTTTCAATAATTTTAGTTGAGCGCGGCTTATTAAAGGTCTCAGAGATATTTGAGAGCTCTTTTATAAATAGTTCATTTAATTTTTTTCGTGATTTTAATATTGCTGATATTTTTTTTTCTTCTAACTCAAGTTCTTTCAATTCATTTTTTATTTCTTTCTCTTCTAATCTAGCTAGGTTTTTTATCTTTAGGTTAATNACAGATTCATACTGTATGTCAGTAAACTTAAATAATTTTTTTAATTTTGGTTTCGGNTTATCAGTATTCCTTATAATNTCAATTATCTTATCCAAATTTTTATAGACAATCATATATGCTGCTAATATATGTATCCTTGTAACAATTTTATCTAATTGCCATGAAAGTTTATTTCTAATGGTTATTTTTCGGAATTCTATCCATTCTGAGAGTATTTTTTTTAAATTTTTTACTTGTGGTTTTCCATTTAACCCAATCATGTTTAAATTGACACGATAACTTCTTTCTAAATCAGTTGTGTAGTATAAATGGGACATTATTTCTTCATATTTGAATGTTCTTCCTTTTGTTTTAATTATTATACGGACGGGGTGATCTTGGTCTGACATGTCTAAAACTGAATCAAGGAAATTTGTNTTCTTTGAATAGATTTGTTCTTGTATTTGTTCAATTATCTTTGTCGTGGATGTTTGATAGGGTATTGAATCTATAATTAGTTCTTTTCCTTTTAATGATGATGTTGCTCTGAGTTTAATATTACCTTGACCTATTTCATAAATCTGATCTAAATCAGATTCATTGNGAATTAATTCTCCACCAGTTGGATAATCTGGTCCAATTATTTCTTTTCTAAGAGTTTCTAGTGATGTTTTAGAATCTTTTAGTAAACAAATAATTGCATTTATAGTTTCATTTAAATTATGTGAAGGAATATCAGTCGACATACCAACAGCTATACCTGAACTACCATTAATAAGAATATTTGGTATCTGTGATGGCAAAATTTTTGGTTCTTTTAATGTACCATCAAAATTTGTTGACCAATCGACAGTTCCTAAGTTTATTTCAGATAATAACAAATCAGAAAAATTAGTTAGACGTGATTCTGTATATCTCATTGCAGCAAATGATTTAGGATCATCTTGGGTTCCCCAATTTCCCTGTCCATCCACCAGAGTATAATTAAACGAAAACGGTTGAGCTAACATTACCATTGCCTCATAACAAGCTGTATCACCATGTGGATGATATTTTCCCAAAACATCACCAATTGTTCGTGCAGATTTTTTATACTTGGATGTTGACTTTAATGACAGCTCATTCATTGCAAAAATGATTCTTCTCTGAACAGGCTTAAGTCCATCAGAAATATTTGGTAATGCTCTGTCAAGAATCACATACATTGAATAATTCAGGTATGCTTCTTCTGTAAAATCTTTTATAGGAACTTTATTTATTTTTCCCTGAGAAAAATTCAGGGTTTGTTGCTGATTTTTACTCATATATTAATCAATCTGCACAAGATTCCCTTTTGATTCAAGCCATTCTTTTCTTTCTAAAGTTCTCTTTTTAGATAATAATTTATTAATAATTGATACATCTTTGTTGTTTGAAGTAATTGTTAGCTGAATCAACTTTCTAGTTTTTTTTGCTAATGTTGTGTCTCTGAGTTGAGAAGGGTTCATTTCACCTAACCCTTTAAATCTTGTAATTGAGCATCCTGCATCATCTTCATTAATTTTTAATTTCTTTAATAACTTTGCTTTTTCAATGTCATCGGTAACGTAGTATGTGTCCCTTTTTATATCTATTCTATACAAGGGTGGTTTTGCAACATAGATATGACCTGATGAAACTAATTCTTTGAAATGACCAAAGAAAAGCGCTGTTAGAAGTGTTGCGATATGCATTCCATCTGAATCAGCATCTGATAAGATGCATATTTTTCCATACCTCAAGTTATCTGTGTTTACCTTTTCTTCGTTTGGTTCTACACCAATTGCGAGACTAATATCCTTAACCTCTTTTGATTCTAGAATTTTTGATGAACTTAATTCCCATGTGTTTAAAATTTTTCCTCTGAGCGGAAGTATTGCTTGATATGATTTATCTCTTGCTTGTTTTGCTGACCCCCCTGCAGAGTCACCTTCAACTAGAAATAATTCATTTTCTTTGATGTCTTTACTAATGCAGTCCGCTAACCGGCTAGGCAAGATAATATTCCTTGTGCTAGATTTTTTGCTGGCCTGTTTATCAGATAAAATCCTATCTTGTGCATTTTTAATGGCTATATCAGCTAATGTTTCTCCTGTTTCAACATGATGATTTAACCAGAGCTCGAACTTATCCTTTACTTGGCTATTTAAATTTGAAAGAAGGTGACTTGATTGGAGCTTATTTTTTATTTGACCAGAAAATTGTGGGTTATTCATTTTAAGAGATAATATAAACGAAACATTTTTCCATACATCTTCGGGTGTTAATTTAATATTTTTTGGTAGAAGGTTATGTTTTTCACAAAACTCTCTCATTGCATCAATAATACCTGAGCGAAATGAATTAACATGTGTGCCGCCTTGTGAAGTTGGAATTAAGTTTACGTAACTTTCTTGAAAAGGTTCACTTGCTTCGCTATCCCAAACAATAGACCATTCCATATCATAATTATCTAAATTTATTGAATTAAAATATGTGTCTTTTGGATAATAATCAGAACAATTGATGCTAGAAATTAAATAATCTTTTAATCCTCCCTTATGATGGAATTCCTGTGTACCTGAGCCGTATTTTTCATCTACTAATGTTAATTTTAATCCGGCCTGTAGAATTGATTTAGCTTTAATCAAATGTACTAGTTCTTTTGAATTCAAATCTAATGTTTCAAAATATTTCTCATTTGGCAAAAAGTGAATAATCGTTCCTTGTTTATTTTTTGGACAATTTCCAACTGATTTGAGCTTACCGCTTAAATCACCGTTTTTAAAAGACGTTAAATATTCTTTTCCATCACCTCGTCGAAAAACAGTAACTTTAAGAAAACTTGACAATGCATTGACAACTGATACACCTACCCCATGAAGTCCCCCAGAATATCTATAATTTTTTTCTGAAAATTTAGCTCCGGAATGAAGATTTGTCATTATGACTTCAACTCCAGGAACATCAAAATCTGGATGTTTATCTACAGGCATACCTCTTCCATTGTCTTCAACTATAATTGAACCATCTTTTTTTAGAATTATTTTAATTTCTTTTCCATAACCTGCTATTGCTTCATCTACACTATTGTCAATTACTTCTTGAACTAGATGATTAGGGCAGGTCGTGTCTGTATACATTCCTGGTCGCTTTTGTACTGGTTCTATTCCTTGGAGAACCTCAATGTCAGATGCTGTATATTTTTTTTGCACGAGTATGATGTATAATTCTAGTCATAGTACTATATCTGAATGTGAATATAAATGAATTATGTGATTTATGATTTTGAAACCACTGGGAAGGAAGCTAGATACGATCAACCCATTCAATTTGCAGCTGCCCTAGTGGATGAAAAATTTAATGTTCTTGAAACTTTCAATGAAAGATGCCGTTTAAGAGATGGCGTCATTCCAAGCCCTAAAGCTCTTCTAATTACCAAGGCACAAATTGATTCACTGAAAAATGAGCAATCATATTATGAGTTAATGAGAAAGGTTTATCATAAGCTTCAATCATGGTCTCCAGCTATATTTTTTGGGTTTAACAACATTATTTTTGATGATGAATTATTAAGACATAATTTTTATCAATCTCTCTTAAACCCATACATTACAACTTCAAATGAAAATAGCCGTGTTGATCTATGGAAAATCACATGCGCTCTTGCTCCACTTGAATTAGATATAATCAAGATACCAAAAAACAGTAAAACCGGAAAGAATGCTCTTTCTTTAGAAGCATTAAGTAAAGAAAACAATATTGAGCATAAGTTAGCGCATGATGCTCTCTCTGACGTAATGGCCACAATGGAATTAGCCAAAATTATACAAGAAAAAGATCCTCTTTTTTGGGAAACGTGTTTAAAAGCAAGATCCCTAAAAACATGCGCAGACTTCTTAAAAAGTGAAGAATATTTCTTCTGTGCACCTCAAGCCTCAAGTTCTCTTAAGTATACGCCGATTTCATTATTAACAGTGAATCCCAATGACAATAAAGAATTAGCATTTTTTGATCTTAACCATGATCCTGAGCAACACTTAGAAACACGTGTTAGTGGCATTACTTCATTAATCCAGAGTAGACAAAGAGTTATAAGGATAATAAAAGGTAATCGTTTCCCAATTATGTTAAATAAAGATTATTTAAAAAATGTTGATTGTTTTAAGGAACTAGCAAATAACACATTATTTGCAGAAAGAGCAAAAAAAATTAGCTCAGCAGAAAATTTTATTGAGAATATCAACCAGTCACTAGTAGATCGATGGGAAGAAAATGAAACAAGTAAAGTACCTTCAGACAATCTAGAGGAACAACTTTATGGCGGTCCACGTCTGAACCCTGATGATCAGGAAAAAATTAAGGAGTTTAATAATTCAACAGAACCCATTACTAAATTAAAAGCTTCTTCTAAAATAGATGATTTTAGGTATAAACAACATGCAAACAGAGTCATGTATGAGGAATATCCTGATGAACTAACAACTAGACAGAAACAAAAACATCAAAAAATAATTGCTGAAAAAGCTCTCTCAGAAAATAAAGATGTCAAATGGATGACAATACCAAAAGCCAAGAAGATACTTGATTCTGTTAAAGAGGATGAGAAATATCAAAAACAAAAAGATTATATAAGTCAGATTGAAGACTACATAAAATTAGAAGAAAACAAATATAAAAAATATTGTAACTAGCTACAAACTACTTAAAAACTTTATGATTTCTTTTGCCGGTTGGTAACCTGGTATTACGCTTCCATTTTCAGTGAACATCATGGGGGTGCCGGTGACCGAGAGTTTTTGAGCTAATTCTAGATTTTCATTCAGAGGATTATCGCACTGGGTATTTTGTTCAATATTTTCATCATTAAATACATTATCTAATGCTATTTTTTGATTATCTGAACACCAGATTGAAATCATTTGCATATAAGCTTCGGTGTTTTGACCAAATCGAGGAAACAATATGTATCTTACTTCAATATTATTCTCAATTAATTCATCAAGTTCTTCATGCAGCTTTTGACAATATGGACAAGAAGTGTCAGAGAATATAGTTAAAATATAATTAGTTTTATTTGGTTTATATACAATCATATTTTCTGCATTTAAATTTTCTAATATGGATAATCTTCTGCTTTTTCTAGAAACTTCAGTAATATTTTCTTTTGTTTTTACATTAATAACATTTCCAGCAATAAAATATTTATAATCTGAACTTAAATAGAAAATTTCACCATGTATAATTACTTCAAAGAAATTTTCATCAACTTTTTTTATACTTTCAATGGAAAGATCTGGGTAAGATTCTTGAATTGATTTTCTGGCTTGCTCAGTCTCATCAATTGTTTGGCTACACCCAGCTATAAATAATGATAATACAATAATAGAAATGCTCTTCATAATTTAACCTCGGGGGTGATACTTGGTATGAAATTGTATTAATCTTTCTTTGGCAATATGAGTATATATCTGCGTAGTCGATAGACTTGAATGTCCAAGTAGCATCTGCACTGATCTTAAATCTGCACCATGATTTAAAAGATGTGTTGCAAAAGCATGCCT
The DNA here is from genome assembly GCA_002701705.1 of Gammaproteobacteria bacterium. Classification (GTDB taxonomy): domain Bacteria; phylum Pseudomonadota; class Gammaproteobacteria. The sequence goes on along the minus strand of NZWU01000009.1, from coordinate 27,040 downwards.
AAGGGTATGTGGTGAAATTTTTATAGAATTTAAAACTCTTTTTGCATAGTTATGAACCAATAGCCAGCAAGATTTTCTTGAAATTTGTTTACCTTTATTGTTGAGAAACAAAAAAAAGTTTTCGTCGTTNGCTACAAATTTTAATCTAACCTTGTTCATATAAGTGATTAACCAAGATAGTGCATTCTCGCCTATGGGCACAATTCTCTCTTTGTTCCCTTTTCCTATAACTTTAATTACTCCCCTATCTAAATCAGTTTGATCTACTTTCAAATTAGTTAATTCTGAGATTCTTAANCCAGTAGCATATAATAATTCTAAAATAGTTTTATCTCTAATTCCCTGGGGTGATGAAATATTTGGTGCATTAAGTAATTTTTCAACATCATGTTCGCTAAGATTTATTGGGAGACTTCTTCTAGGTTTTGGTGATTCTAATAATTCTGTTGGATTATCTTTTATATGATTATTCATTAGTAACCAATTGAAAAAACCCTTAATTGATGATAAAGATCTTGAAACTGAAGAAGTTGTATCTCCAGCATCTATTTTTGAAGCAAGGTACAAGTTTAAATCTGACCTATTGCAGGAAAAAAAATCTTTGGTATTATCCTTTAACCATTTTGCAATTTGAGTTAAATCCGAAGCATATGCATTGAGTGTATTTTTTGACAAACCCTTTTGCATCCAAAGTGAATCACAATAATTTTCAATAATAGTCTCTTGAGATACTTTTTTCAAAATAATCATCTAATTTTACATGCTATTTATAATTGTACTATAATTTATATAATAAATACAAAAACATGAGTAAAGCACGCAAAGACACTTGTATTAATGAGTTTGACCGTTCAGCAGTAAGCGTTGAAAAAGCGTTATCTAAGATTCTCCTGGCTGTTAAATGTAGTAGAAAATCTGAGCTAATTGATCTTAAAAACTCATTAGGAAGGATTGCAGCCCAAAATATTATTTCTAAAATTAACATCCCAACTTTTAAAAATTCAGCAATGGATGGATATGCTGTTAATACAAAAGATCTNTCTACAAAAACAAATATTAATCTAAAAGAAGTTGGTGTTTCGTTTGCAGGCAAACCATATCTAAAAAAACTAAATAAAGGTGAGACCATTAAAGTAATGACTGGGTCCGTCATTCCTAAGAATTCTGATGCAGTTATTATGAAAGAAATGACTACTCAGTCAAATGGATTTATTCAATTCCCAAAAAAATTTAAAAGTGGGCAAAATGTCAGATATATTGGTGAAGACATAAAAAAATCCTCCACTGTTATTAAAAAAGGGAAAGAATTAANTTTTATAGATTTAGGGATAATGTCTTCTATTGGTATTCAAGATATAAAAGTAGTTAAAAAACCAGTAGTCAGTTTTTTCTCTACTGGAGATGAATTAACTGCAGTAGGTAAAAAATTAAAAGAAGGGCAAATATATGACAGCAATAGATATTTATTGCATGGCTTATTATCAGAACTCCCAGTTGAAATAAAAGATATGGGTGTTGTAAAAGATAGTAAACANAAACTCAAAGAAAAATTTTTGAGTGCAAGTAAAAATTCTGAATTTATTATTACAACTGGTGGNGTTTCAGTGGGGGAAGCAGATTTTGTCAGAGATATTTTAAGTGTAGTTGGAAAAATTAATTTTTGGAAAATTTCTATCAAGCCAGGAAGGCCTTTGGCTTTTGGGAAAATAAAAAATTCTTATTTTTTTGGTTTACCAGGAAATCCTGTTTCTACAGTAATNACTTTTCAATTATTTGTAATACCNGCAATAGAAAAAATGCTTAANAAAACTGTAAAAAATAATTTATTTATTNATGCGATTACNAAATCTACAATTATGAAAAAGAAAGGTCGTATGGAATANCAACGTGCAAAATTAATCAAATCAAAAAATACATATTTTGTTGAAACNACAGGNATGCAAGGATCAAATATTTTGACTTCNCTTGCTNCTGCAAATTGCTATATTCGACTACCTGCAAATGNTTCTAAAATTAATAAAGGTGACAATGTTGAAGTCCTTCCCTTTTCTAATAAGTTTTAAAGATGATCAAGGATAATTTTATAGAGATTGGTCTAATTAAAAGGCTAGTTATAAACCTCTATGATTTACTGCTCTTATTTTCAGTTTTATTTTTCGCATCAATACCATTGCATTTTTTTACTGATGGCCTACACATTAGTTTTGATAATATTTTATATAAAGTTTACCTTCTCATTATCACCATATTTTACTATTCTTGGTTCTGGGTAAATCACAATCAAACATTAGGAATGAAAGCTTGGAAGACTTTAGTAATTAATGAAGATAATAAATTTAAAATTACATATAGNCAATCTATAATCAGATTCATTGTTGCATTATTNGGNGGGCATATNTTTCTNTTGTTCAGNAANAAGTCATTGCAAGATATTTTATCTAAAACAAAACTAGTGAAGATAAATGATTACTGAAGTCCTAGTTCTAATTGATGTTTATATAATTGATATCCTATTGCTACAAATAGAACATGAGGTAAGAGTACATTAAAAAATGGGCTAANCCCTATAACAGTCCCTAAATTTGGAAGCATAGTGGTTGTAACAAAAAATATTATTCCAATCAGAAGGCCAACTACTATTCTCTTGCCTTGAGTATTTGTTCTATATTTACCAAATAAGAAAGGCATAGCCAAAAATATCATGATAACAGTTGAGAANGGCTTGAATAATTTTTCCCAAAAGATTCTTTTTTGGATACTATCGTCTAACTTATTCTCATTTAGATATCTAATATTCTTCATTACATCACCTAGGGACAGAGTATTCGGTTTATAGATTGTAACATCAAGCAACTGTGGACTTATAAAGTCTACTTCAACTAGGCTATGGTAATGTTTTGTTGTAATTGGCTTTGTAATGAATGAAGTTTCTCTTACATCTTTTAAAGTCCATTCTCCATTATTAAATAAGGCTTCCGATATGTGGCGTTGAGATTGTAGTTTTAAACTATAATCATATGTATAGACTGAAATATTTTTTAATTTACTATTTGAATAAACTTCATCAATGTTTATAAATTTATTCTGGTCTTTAAACCAGACCCCATTAGCCTTATGAACTACCTTTTTATTAAGCGCAACATTTTTTATACTTTCAGCTTTTTTATTTAGATTAGGTACAGAAAAATCAGAAAACGAATAGAAAATAGCTGATATTAAAAAGGTTTGAATCAAAATTATATAAATTGTTTTCATTACTGATACTCCAGCTGACTGCATTGCNACAAANTCCATATCAGCAGCCATTGCGCCTAAAGAAAGCATTGCCCCTATTAAAAGCGCATATGGGAATAAATCATGAATGCTTCTGGGGATAGTAAGTAAGACATATTTAACTAAAACTAGAAATGTATAGTTTCCTGTATTTAAGTCTTCCAATTCTCCAGTTAATGAGAGAAATGTTTCAATAGAAAGTAAAACNAGTAAGCTTAATGCAAAGCCATACATAAACTGTTTAAAAAGATAAATATTTAATATTTTCATCAGTTTCTATCTCGGATGGATGTAGAATCAATATGATAAAGGTAAACGAGAAATAGTATCGCAAAAATATGAATCCACCAAATACCAAAAAAATTAGGTGTGTAATTTAAGATATACATTTTCTTTACGACTGCCATTCCAACAAAATAAAAGAAATATAATNCAGCGCCCAGAAATATTTTTTCATATCGTCCTTTNTTAGGGGCACAATAACTTATTGGTATTGCAATAAAACCAAGTAACAAAGATGCAAGCGGTAATAGNAACCTTGATTGCAATTCTGCGCTATCTTCATAACTTTCACCAAAAAAAAGNTCGATGGTAGATTTTGTTGAGGATCTATCACTTTTATAATTAGGAAGNATTTGTTCTAGNTGAACCGCATGTTCTTTATANTTNGTCTTTCGGGTTGCTCCTTGATCTCCTATGAGTTGATAAATTTCACCATCCTCTAATTGTAGAAANTTGTTGTCCTTTTCATCATAAAAATATTTAGCACTAGTCGCAGTTTCTGTTGATCCATGTTTAGTGTTTTTACTACTAAAAAAAATTTTATTTAATCTTCCACCAATAATATCATGAACAAAAAAAGTTGACGAACCACTGCTTGATGAATTAAATTTTCCAGGAGTAACTTCTTCTACTCTCTCTTCGTTTTTTAATCTATGTTCTAACTTACTNCGGTANTCTGACGTCAAAGGAGTTAAGTAGAGNGTAAATAAAGCAACAATTAAACTTACAACCACTATTACTGGNAGCAGAAGTTTTGCTAAATCAATGGGTGAAATACCAGCTGATGAGATTACAGCCATTTCATTTGTATTATACAATCGACCAAACGCTAGAATTATACCAAAAAAAAGACTTATTGGTATGAGGTATATTAGATACTGAGCAATCTTGATAATGATTGTTGGAAAAAGTAAGTAAGTAGGGAAATTGCCTTCAGCTGCTTCTTCTATGAGTCTCATCATTGTGTTAGACGATAAGATGATTAATAAAATCACTAAGACCGTGATAATTGCATATGCTGTCTCAGTGACCAAATATTTTTTTAAGATTTTTAGCATATATAATGTATTATGAGTTAAATTTTACAAGTTTTATGAAAAAATGTTAATCTAATACAGTATTTTCACACAAAATTCGTAAAAAGGTATAAAAAGATGGATTATTTAATAACAGAAAAAATTAACGCCGNCTATCCCTATAACTATCACATTTTGGGTATATTTACGGATAAAAAAACAAATCATATCAACAATACTATTGATAGTGATATTAGACAAAATATAACTAATAGCATTAAAAATGCTGAATTTAGTGGGAANATAGGANCNTATCAAATATTTCATAGCAGTAAAAATAAGGTGATGATATTTGGGTTAGGCGATAAAAAGAAGTTTAATTCTTCTTCATTAAGTAAGGCAATTTTTCATACTATAAAGAAAATTAGCAGTACAAATGCTAAAANCATTTTNCTCAATGTTGAGAATATTTCGCTTGGTGATGTTGAATTAACCATTAGGGCAATCATTATTTCTGCAGAGAATGCCTTATATAAATTTTCACTGAAAAAAAATGAAAACAAAATCACTTTAAAGAAATGTATTTTATTTTCAAAAAAGATTTCTAAGAANCATAAATTTCCAAACCTNNTTACCACTGCTAAATCAATATCTAATGGAATTAATAAAGCTAAAGATCTTAGTAATACGCCTCCTAATATCTGTACTCCAACATTCCTTAGTAACGAAGCTAAGAAATTGAAACAAATTAATAATTCAATTAAGGTCGATGTTTATGATGAAAAAAAAATGAAATCATTAAAGATGGGGTCTTTTTTGTCGGTATCAAAAGGCAGTAAAGAACCTGCTAAACTTGTGACTATCAAGTATCTACCATTAAAAAATAAAAGACCAATTATATTGGTAGGCAAAGGTATCACTTTTGATACTGGTGGTATCTCCATCAAACCTTCTTTAGCAATGGATGAAATGAAGTTTGATATGTCGGGAGCAGCAAGTGTAATTGGTGCTTTACAAGCATGCGCTGAAATGAAACTAAAAACAAATGTAATTGGTATTCTTGCTTGCGCAGAAAATATGCCTGGCAGTAATGCGACAAGGCCAGGAGATGTTGTCACAAGTATGTCTGGAATTTCTGTAGAAATTCTTAATACTGATGCAGAGGGTCGACTTGTATTATGTGATGCTCTGACCTATGCAAAAAAATTTAAACCAAAATATATAATTGATATGGCAACTTTGACTGGAGCATGTGTAGTTGCATTAGGAAAACATCCAAGCGGTCTATTTACTAATGACCAAAAATTAGCTGATTTAATTAAGAAAGCAGGTGACCGTACAGGTGATAGAGTGTGGCAATTACCACTCTATGATGATTATTTTGAGGAGCTTAAAACTAATTTTGCTGATATACAAAATATCGGAGGTAGATATGGCGGTGCTATTACTGCGGCTGCGTTTTTAGCTAAATTTACGGAAGATGTTAAATGGGCACATCTAGATATAGCTGGAACTGCTTGGGAAGGCGGGAAAGGCAAAGGGTCTACTGGAAGACCAGTTAATTTATTAACAGATTTTATCCTATCAAATCAGTAAAATTGAAGAACGAAGCTTTTTTTTATATACTCAAAGAATCAGATAAATTTAACATAACTGTTTGCCAAATCATTAAATATTATTATAAAAAAAAATCAAAAGTTTTGTTAACTTCACAAGACAATCAATTTATCAAAGATTTAGATGGTTTGTTATGGACCTTTGANCAAATAAGTTTCATACCTCATTCAACCTATGAAAATTTTGATGAGCTATCCCCTGTTTTTTTATGTAATAAAGACTTGTTGCCTCACTCATTTGACCTATCCTCCTTTAATACTTTATTTAACCTAGATGGGAAAATACCTAGTGATTATAAACATTTCAAAAAAATAGTTGAGTTTGTGCGTCCTCAAGAAAATTATAGAGCTCAATCACGAGAACATTATTTATTTTATAAAAAAAATAATTTTGTTATTAAACATGAGACAATATAAATAATGGATAAAAAATATTCTCCACGTGAACTTGAAAAAAAGATTTATGATAAATGGATAAAAAATAATTGTTTTTTACCTAAAGAATCAAAGTCAAATTACTCAATTGTTCTTCCTCCACCAAATGTAACTGGTACCTTGCATATGGGNCATGCTTTCCANCATACAATTATTGATATTCTAATAAGATATAACAGAATGCTTGGAAAAAGTGTCTTGTGGCAACCAGGAACAGATCATGCAGGTATAGCCACACAGATTGTTGTTGAAAATAACCTCAAACAACAGGGAAAATCAAGAGAAAAAATGAAGCGCAATGATTTAATAAAGGAAATATGGAAATGGAAAGAGAAATCAGGAAATACAATTATTAATCAAACCAAAAGGATTGGTTCTTCAGCTGATTGGAGTAGAAACAGATTTACAATGGATGAAGGCCTAAGTGATTCTGTAAAAAAAGTTTTTATAGAATTATATGAACAAAATATAATATACAGAAAAAATAGGCTTATTAACTGGGATATAAAGCTACAGACAGCTATTTCAGATTTAGAAGTTTCTAACATTGAAAAAGATGGTCTATTATTTTTTATTGATTATGATATCGCTGATAGTAATGAAAAAATAACTGTTGCAACTACAAGACCAGAAACATTATTTGGAGACACAGCAATTTGTGTTAATCCTAAAGATGATCGTTATAAACATTTGATAGATAAATTTGCTTTAATACCATTTATAAATAGAAAAGTCCCAATAATTCAAGATGATTCCATCGACATATCATTTGGTACAGGCTGTGTAAAAGTTACACCGGCGCATGATTTTAATGACCATATACTAGGTACAAAACATAAATTAAATATAATTAATATATTAAATAAAGATGGAACTCTTAATTCAGAAGTCACCAAAGAATTAATAGGTATTAATATTCATGATGCAAGAAAATTAGTTATTGAAAAATTAAAAAAAGAAAATAAGTTAAATAAACAAAAAAAATATAAAACAACTATCCCAATAGGTGACAGATCTGGAGAAATTATTGAACCACTTCTAACAGATCAGTGGTTTATGAAAATGAAGGACTTAGCAATTCCAGCGATAAATGCTGTGAAAGATTCAAATATAAAATTTGTGCCAAAGAATTGGGAGAAAGTTTATTTTAATTGGTTAGAAAATATTGAAGATTGGTGCATCAGTAGACAAATCTGGTGGGGGCATAGAATTCCAGCTTGGTATGATAAAGATGGTGGTGTTTATGTTGGCGATAATGAAGAAGTCATCAGAAAAAAATATAATTTAGCAAGCAACTTAAANCTTACCCAAGANTATGATGTGCTTGATACTTGGTTTTCATCTGCTCTTTGGCCTTTTACAACCCTAGGATGGCCAGAACAAACTGATGAGTTTAATCGGTATTATCCCACCAATGTGTTGGTTACTGGTTTTGATATCATTTTTTTTTGGGTGGCAAGAATGGTAATGATGGGATTAAAATTCACCAAAAAAATTCCATTTAAAACCATTTATATACATGGCTTAGTAAGAGATTCNGAAGGAAAAAAGATGTCAAAGTCACTAGGAAATATAATTGACCCTATTGATATTATTGATGGAATTGATCTTAATTCTTTATTGGAAAAGAGGGTATCTAACTTAATGCAACCAAAACTTGAGAAGAAAATCATTAGTAAAACTAAAACTGAGTTTCCTTCAGGGATTAAACCATATGGTGCGGATGCACTGCGTTTNTGTTTTAGTGCATTAGCTTCCACAGGAAGAGATATTAATTTTGATCTAAATAGGATAGAAGGCTATAGAAACTTTTGTAATAAACTTTGGAATGCTTCAAGGTTTGTTTTTTTAACAGTAGATCTCAAAGAATTCAACCAAAAGATTAATTATGAATCCTTATCTCTCTATGACAAATGGATTTTAACAAGATTAAATAATCTTATTGCTGAATACAAAAAATATTATGCCAATTATAGGTTTGATCTTATTACTGGGTCACTCTATAGTTTTATTTGGTATGAATATTGTGACTGGTATTTAGAAATAGCAAAAGTCATGATAAATCGAGGGGTTGAATCTACTAAAGATACTTTAATTAATAGTTTGCAATTAATACTTAAGTTGTGCCATCCAATTATTCCATATATAACTGAAGAAATATGGACTGAGATGCATAAAAGAAAGTATACAACTGATGAACTTTTNATTAATTCTAGATTCCCAGCTCANCAAAAGCTCTTTATAGATAACAAGTGTTTCAAAAACTGTAAATACAATCATGGATATAATTAACTCTATACGTAAAACTAGGAGTGATTTAAATATTCATCCTAAAATGCAAATAGATATATATTTTTTATCTGATGATAAAAACTATGAAATGATCATAAAAGAGAATAGTTTTATAATTGAGAATTTAGCAAAAGTAAATAAAATATTTTGGAATGATAAATCATATGAAATAAAAGACTGCATAACAATTACCCTAAAAGATTTGAAAGCACTTATTCCAATTAAAAAAATAATTGATGTANATCAAGAATATATAAGACTAGAAAAAAATCTTTCTCAATTAAAACTTCAGTTGCATAAAGTTGAAGAAAAGCTTAATAATAAAAACTTCATAGAAAAAGCACCATCTAATGTAATTAAAGAGAATTTAAATAAAAAAGATAATATACAAAAAGAAATAATTTCTATTAATGAGTTGATGACTTATTTATCTGATTAAACTATAGAATCTTTCTAGAGTAAGGCGGAATGAAGTCATATCTTGCGAAATAATAGCTTGCACATCATCAGCCAGCGTCCTGTATTCAGGTGCTTCATGCCCAATTAAGATTATATTTTCTTTTTTGTCTGCGTTTTCTTTTATAGTTTTGATTTCAAAACTTTTTCTTGCTATATCTCTTGGATTATTTAATGCCAAAACCAAAACTTGTGCTGAAATTTCTTGTGCAATAAATGTAATTTCATCATGAGGTAAGTTATTTCCAACATATGAAACATTCCAACCAACATTTTGTGCAATTACTATATGCATTAATGTGTCTAANTTTTCATACTCAGCGGTCAATGACCCTATAACTAATTTAGGCCCCTCATCCTTTGGTGACCTAAATTTTGCATACAAATTGTTTAAGCAAGTTCGAATTGATATTTTTGCAAGTTTTTCCTGAACATAACGTAATGTGCCTCTCTTGCATTCATCATTAATATGGTTGTGTAATGGTTTTAAAAATTCTAATAAAAAATCAGTTGTGCTTAGCATCGCTACAGCATTAGAGAGAGTAATATCTAACTTAAGAGCATTCATCTCTGTGATATTTGAAGTTGCTTCATCAAATAATTCCATGATAGTTCCAGTACTAGGTCTTGTATATGTTGTAGAATTATTGGATTCATCACCCATAACTAATTCAAAAAGATCATCATATGATAAGTTCGCTATATCCCCAATTCTCCTTCCAGACCCAACAGCACGTTTTAGAAGGGATAACTTCTCAATATCTGAATCAGAATATAGTCTCCTATTTGTGCTTGTGCGATGCGAANTAACAGCGCTATATCGCCTCTCCCATGCTCGTATAACATCAGAACTTATACCCGTACGCTTATTGACTACCTGTATTAGGTGTCTAGGTTTTTGAGACAAATCTGTATCTTGTTTATTCATTACATAATTCACACAATATATTTGTACATATTTTTATGTTTTTTAGCGTTTTTGTCAAGTTTTTGTCATATATTATNTGGACACGTATAAATTACATATTTTTTGTACTATTTTTGTACATATTTTTCTTGACAGGACCCCGTTTGTCATATTATTGTAATAAACATGATATAGACACATACTGTCGTATCTCCACCCCTTTATAATAAAGGCCGATTCTTACCCCCTTTCGGCCTTTTTTTTATATTGATTTTCTATGTCCTTTTGGGCGCCATGAAGGAGAAATGACATCTGGGCTTTCTAATTTATCAATAATTCTGGCAGGAGCAATTGTCAATTCACCATATCTTTGATTTATCTTGTCAACTGCTGAATCTAATATTTTTCTCTTGCTTTCAGAATGATGAAAAATATCATGTTGAAGATTTGTTGGCCTAGGTTTCATTGCTGTTACCTGTACTTGAAATACTCCATATTTAAATTGAACTTTACTAATTAACTTAGAACAAAGAGCAAATATATCTCTACCATGATTTAGATAACGTGCTGTTTTAAATTGATCAGTGATCCATCCCTTTTTTGTTTTTAGTCCAACAAAAAACAAGTTACTTTCATAACGATGCAACCTCATTCTTCTTGCAACTTTTTCACTCATATAATGAAAAATTTTTTTAATCTCATCTACATCGCATGTATTTGGTCGGGTTACTTTTCCATGCCCAATTGATTTAGGCGCATTTGATATTAAATTTAATCCATCAATATCCTTTCCTTGTGCCATTAGCCATATTCTTCTTCCAATATTACCAAATCTATTTCCTAAAATACTTATAGGTATTTTTTTCATGTCCCCGCAGGCAAAAACACCATGATAATTCAAAAAGTTTTGAATACCTCTTGAAACACCACATAATTCTGTGACTGGATATTTTGATAAAACCGTTTCAGCTTCACATGGATTGATTATTGTTATTCCATTAGGTTTATGTAATTTAGCAGCAAATTTTGCTGTTGATTTATTATTTGAAATTCCAATTGAACATGGTAGATCAAATTGGCTAAAAATTTTCTTCTTTATCAGTTGGGCAACATACATTGGAGAAGGATATATTTTTTGACAGTAGGTTAAGTCTAAAAATGCTTCGTCAACAGAAAATATTTCTATATCTGGAGAAACATCATTTAGTGTTTTCATAATTTCCTCTGAAACTTTTATATACTGTTCAGGCCTAGAAGGTCTACGTATTAATTTTGGGCATAACCTCTTTGCATCTATAAACTTCATTCCAGTTTTAATTCCAAAAGCACGTGCTTCATATGAACTTGTGATTATACATGAACCTTTAATCCCATTAGTCACAGCAATAGGTTTATTGCGTAAATGTGAAAAATCTCTTTGCTCTATAGATGCAAAAAATGCATTCATGTCCACATGCACAATAATTTTAGACCAATGAGATGATGGTTGTTTATTCATTTTCATATATCCAGCTTATTCAGAACAATTTCACGATATCATTGTTCTAATCTTATCAAATATCAGGGTTTGCTTTTTGTTAAAAGCCCTAACCAACTTACATAAAAATGTATGTTAGTACAAGAACTATTAATTACTATAAGTCTAGTTTACCTACATCTAATCAATGAATGGTATATATTCATACCAGTTTTTATCAGTTTCAGGTTTCTTTTCATTGATTACAACTGGTTTATTATCGCACTTAAATCTTACGTAGAGAACACTGCTTTTTAGTTTACTAAGCCCTTTCTGTCTATTAAAAATTTTATATCCAGAAGGACAATGTTCTCTTATTTTTGCTACACAGGTTGCTTCTTGAGGTAATTCATATTTTGGATCATGAAGAGCTGTAGAATAAGGACATTGTATTTGATAGAAATCCTCTCCATTAACGCTCGTTACTGTAATGTCATGATGAATCTTGATAGCGCATGAAACGACTATAAAGGATATAAAAAGAAGGATTTTATTTTTCATAAGTTACAACCTACTCCCACTCTATATTAACTTTAAAACATTTTTTGGGGGACGCCCAATAATTGCTTGATCACCCTTAACAACAATGGGTCTTTCTATCAGTTTTGGAAAGCGTGTCATTAAATTAATCAACTCTTCATCTCCCAGATCAGGATTGCTTAAGTTATTTTCTTTATAATCACTCTCTCCTTTTCGCAAAAGATCTCTTGGGGATATGTCTAATTTTAAAACAAGATCTTTCAATTCTTGCTTAGATAACTTTTCTTCTAAATAAAGAATTATTTTTGGATTTAAGTTTTTACTTGTTATTAATTCTAGAGTCTGTCTACATTTACTGCATCTTGGATTATGGTATATCGTTAATTCAGTCATTTTTTTATTCCCACTCTATTGTTCCTGGTGGTTTGCTCGTGATGTCATAAACAACTCTTGCTACCCCATTAACTTCATTCACAATCCTAGTAGAGACTTTATTTAGTAAATTATAGGATATTTCACTAACAGAAGCAGTCATAAAATCTATTGTTTTAACTGCTCGTAATGCAACAACATAACTATATTGCCTTTTATCACCCATTACTCCCACTGCTTTGATTGGAAGAAAAACAGCTAGCGCCTGACTAACTTGATCATAAAGATTATTTGATCTTAATTCTTCTATGAAAATATGATCAACTTCCTGTAATATTTTAGCCTTTTCCCATGTTACTTCACCTAAAATCCTAACCGCTAATCCTGGACCAGGGAATGGGTGTCTATTTAAAATATTTTCTGATAAGCCAAGAGATTTCCCAATTTTTCTTACCTCATCTTTAAAAAGTTTTTTAATTGGTTCAATTAAAGAGAAATTTAAATTTTTTGGAAGCCCTCCCACATTATGATGAGATTTAATTATGTCAGATTTCTTATCTTTAGCTGATGATTCTATAACATCCGGATAGATTGTCCCCTGAGCTAAAAATTTTACATTCTTTAGTTTCTTTGATTGGCTCTCAAATGCACGTATAAAAGTTTCACCAATAATCTTTCTTTTTGCTTCTGGGTCAGTAACATTTTTTAATTTATGAAAGAAAGTTTTTTTTGAATCTATAGTAATTAAATTAACTCCTAGTTTCTTCGAAAAATTCTTTTGTACTTCTGCAACCTCATTCTTTCTGAGTAACCCAGTGTTAACAAAAATACAGGTTAGCTGTTTACCAATTGCTTTGTTTAATAAAGCAGCAACTACTGATGAATCAACTCCACCTGATAATGCTAAAATTACTTTTTCTTTTTTAACCTTATTTTGTATTTCGTTGATCAAATTTTTAATTATGTTTGTTGTTGTCCAAGATTTTTTACATTTGCAGATACTAATAACAAAATTATTTATNATTATCTTTCCATTATTGGTGTGAGTNACTTCTGGATGAAACTGTAATCCAAAAATATTTTGTTTTTCATTNGCAATTGCAGCAATANTACTATTNGTGCTTTTCCCAATTACGTTGAAGCCTCTTGGGATAGAATTTATTTTATCACCATGGCTCATCCATACATTGAATTTTCTTGACTTTATGTTTCTAAAAACCTCTGAATTTTTTTTCACAAAAAATTCAGAATTGCCAAACTCTTTTTTCCTTGAACTGTCAACCTTGCCATTAAAGTAATCTCCAATTAATTGCATTCCATAGCAAATCCCTAGAATTGGTATGGATAAATTAAATACCTTATTGTCTATTGATAATTTTCTTTTTGATTTGACTGATTCTGGCCCACCGGTTAAAACTATTCCTCTTGGATTAATTAAATTTATCTCTTTTAGAGTTATAGTATTTGGCTTTACAATACTGTAAACCCCACATTCCCTAACTCTTCTTGCAATCAGTTGTGTGTATTGCGATCCAAAATCAATTATTAGTATTGAATTAGATTTTTCATTGGTCATAGTTATCGCGGTTGGTAATTTGGTGGTTCTTTTACAATTGCAACATCATGTACATGACTTTCTTGTTTTGCAGATGAAGAAATTTTAATAAACCTTGTGTTCTTTTTCATATTTTCTAGGTTGTTGCAACCAACATAACCCATGCTAGACTTAAGACCTCCTGTTAATTGATGAAGGATTGTTTTCATAGTCCCTTTATATGGAACTCTACCTTCAATCCCTTCAGGTATAAGCTTAGAGGTAGATTTTTCATTGTCTTGTAGATATCGATCACGTGAACCTTTCTGCATAGCTCCGATTGAACCCATACCGCGATAAGATTTATAGGTTCTTCCTTCATATAATTCAACATCACCAGGTGATTCATCAGTTCCAGCTAAAAGCCCTCCCAACATGACTGTATCTGCTCCAGCAGCAATTGCCTTAGCTATATCCCCCGAGTATCTGATACCTCCATCAGCTATTAGCGGAACTTTCATTTTTTTTGAAATTTTAGCGACATTCATGACTGCTGATAATTGTGGAACTCCTACACCAGCAACAATTCTTGTAGTGCATATTGAACCAGGACCAATTCCAACCTTAACTGCATCTGCCCCACATGAAATTAAGTCCTTTGCAGCTTGTTCTGTTGCAATATTTCCTGCGATAACTTGTTGATGTGGAAATTTTTTCTTAATTCTCTTAAGCATGTCTAAAACCAACTTGGAATGACCATGAGCAGTATCAATCACTATAACATCAGCTTTTTGGCTAATTAAGGCTTCCGCTCTTTGCATAGACTCGTTGTTTGTACCAATTGCTCCACCAACAATTAAACTTCCTGATTTATCTTTCGACGCATTTGGATAAGTTGTAGATTTTTGTATATCTTTAAAAGTTATCATGCCCCTCAGTTCATGTTTTTTGTTCACAATAAGAATTTTTTCTATGCGGTTTTCTCTTAGAGCTGAAATAACCTCTTCCTTTGTATAGTTCTCTTTAACAGTGATTAATTTCGCTTTAGGTGTCATTATTTTAGTGACACTGAGATTAAGGTTATCAACAAACCTTAAGTCTCTGTTGGTAACAATACCAACCAAAATATTCTTATCAACAATTGGTACGCCTGAAATTCCATATTTTTTGGTAATATCGTAGATTTCTTTTACGCTCATGGATGGGCTTGCAGTGATTGGGTCTTTGATGACTCCACTTTCATATTTTTTTACCATTTTAATTTGTTGTGCTTGCTCATCTATGCTCATGTTTTTATGAATAATACCAATCCCTCCTTCTCCTGCTAAGGTAATAGCCATTTTAGATTCTGTTACAGTATCCATGGCAGCAGATATAATTGGAATCTTAAGATTGATTTTATTAGTTAATTTTGTCGTCAAATCAACATCAGACGGAAGAATTTCAGAAAATTGTGGGATTAAGAGGACATCATCAAAAGCCAATCCCTCATCAGACATATTTAATTTAGTGGATTTAGAAAATTTTGTAGTGTCTACCATTCTATATTATACATATTAAAGTTATCATATGAAACATAAATATAAAAAAATATGAAAATTTTTAGCGTTTCTGAACTCAATCTAAAAGTAGGTGCCCTGCTTCAAAATTCTTTCGAACACCCTATCATGATTAAAGGCGAGGTAACAGGTACGCGTAAATATCCAAATGGTAATCAGTATTGTCGACTCAGTGAAAATTCAGGTTTAAAACTATATGCAGTAGATTGTGCTATTTTATCATGGGAAAACACGCAAAAAATAAATATTACAGATTATGAAAATTTAGAAGTGCTTATAACGGGTGAAGTAAACCTCTATCAACCTAATGGTAAATTTCAAATTAAAATTCATGAAATTGTTGAATACGGAGAGGGTTTTTTAAAGAAAAAAATTGAACAAGTAAGAAAGAAACTTGAAAGTGAAGGTCTGTTTGAACACAAAAAAGAAATCCCAAGTTTTCCTGAAATTATCGGGGTTGTTACATCTCAACAAGGAGATGCATTACATGATGTCACTACAATAATTAAAAAAAGGTATCCTGTTGCAAAAGTGTTTATATATCCTAGTACAGTACAAGGTGAAATGGCAGCTAGAAGTATCATAAAACAAATAAAGCATGCCAATTCAGACAATGAGGCAGATGTATTACTAATTGTTAGGGGCGGTGGATCTCTACAAGACCTAATGCCTTTTAATGACGAAGGTGTTGCAAGAGAAATCTACTCATCAAAAATCCCAATTATAACTGGTATAGGGCATCAGCCAGATAAAACAATCGCTGATTATGTTTCTGACTTGGCTGCTGAAACTCCAACTCATGCCGCAACCTCTGCGACACCAGACAAAAATGATTTGTATCAACGATTAGCAGAAATAGAAAATCTTTTTTTATCACAAATAAAATTGAAATTAGAAAAATCTGAAAATTTAGTAAAACAAACAGTAACCTCGCTAGGTGTGTACAATCCAGAAAAGATTATAAAGAATATGGTAGTTGAATATAAAAATACATTGAGAAGGATACTAAATAATTTTAAAAATATCTTGGGTTTTGTAAGAGATAAAAATAAAAATATTAATTTGAAAATAAATCAATCAAATAAAATAATAAAGCAAAAAATCCTCAGTTTATCAGAAAGGCATGTAAATATTCGTAGACAATTAGACTTTCAAATATTAAAAATATATGAAATAAAGAAACAAAATTTTTCTAGTGCTTTTGCTGAAATATCAAATTGTAATCCTAAAAAAATCCTGAAAAAAGGCTATTCTATTATTAGGAATAAAGGCAGGAAAATTATTAAAAGTAAAATAGAGTTTGATAAGGCTCCAATATTCTCTGCTGAATTTCATGATGGTGAAACACTCATTAAAAAGCGCTAACATTGCTCAAATCTAAAAAAATACTTGATATAGGGCTCATGTACATGCAGAATAAATGGTTTGACCATAATGCAAAAATCTACTCATAAAAACATAAATAAGAAAGATTTATATAGCTTTCTTGCCTTTAAGCCCTATAAGTCTACGAAAGGGGAAAAATATATGTCTTCTAAACAGGTTTCACATTTCAAAATCATATTACTTGAATGGAAAAAGCAACTGATGAAGGAAGCAGATAAGACTGTTGAGCATATGAAACAAGACTCTTCTAAGCTCTCAGATCCAAATGATGCTGCAACACAAGAAGAGGAGTTCAGGCTAGAACTTAGAACTAGGGATAGAGAGAGAAAGCTTATCAGTAAAATTGATCAAGCCCTACAGAGGATTGATGATGGTTCGTATGGATATTGCGAAGAAACAGGTGACCCAATTGGTATTAAAAGACTAGAAGCACGTCCAATTGCAACATTATGTATTGAAGCACAGGAACGACATGAGAGATTAGAAAAAACTCGAATAGACTAAATATGTGTCTTCAAAATGAAAAATATAGAATCAAACCTTAAAGAAAAGAGGACTTTTAAACCCTCAGAAAAGTTTGTCCGCCAAGCCAATCTTAAAAATGAAGATTTAGCCACATTACTAACAAAATATAATTCTGAGCCAGACTTATTCTGGAAAGAATTGGCAAACACTGAATTGACTTGGATAAAAAAATTTAACACTGTTTGCACAGGCACGTCTCCTTTTTTTAAGTGGTTTGAAGATGGAACTCTCAATGTTTCAGCAAATTGTTTGGACAGACATGTTGAAACAGATAAAAAAAATAAGATTGCAATTAAACATGTCTCGGAAGAGAACACAATTACCAATATTACCTACAATCAACTATTTTCTAAAGTTAATTCATTTTCATCTGGTCTAAAAAAACTTGGCTTAAAAAAACAAGATAGAGTTATTATTTATATGCCAACAATCCCAGAATCCATTACTGTAATGTTGTCTTGTGCAAGATTAGGTATAATTCACTCTGTAGTATTTGCAGGATTTTCATCTGAATCATTAAAGGACAGAATAAATGATTGTTCAGCAAAAGTGGTGGTTACTGTTGACTCATTTAAGAGGGGTGGTAAGTCTATAAGAGCTAAAGATACTGTTGATAAAGCTTTAGATATGGGTTGCCCATCTATAGATCACTGTATAGTTTATAAAAATTCTTCTGAAAAAATTAATTTTACTAAATCTAGGGATATTTGGTGGCATGATATAGCAGATGAAAACGGTGTCATTGTTGCTCCTGAAGAAATGTCAGCCGAAGACTTGCTTTTTATTCTGTATACATCTGGCTCAACTGGAAAACCAAAAGGAATAATACACAGTTCCGCAGGCTATCTTCTTAATTGTCTGCTTACAAACAAATGGGTATTTGATTTAAAAAATGATGACATTTTTTGGTGCACTGCTGATATAGGTTGGATAACTGGTCATAGTTATGTTGTCTATGGCCCTCTTGCTCTTGGGGCAACGGTTTTAATTTATGATGGAGCTCCAACATATCCTGGTGGAGATAGGTTTTGGAAAATCATTGATGAAAATAAGGTGTCTGTATTTTATACAGCACCAACTGCAATAAGAACACTAATGAAACTTGGTGATGAATTACCATCTAAACACAAATTAGATTCTTTAAGATTATTAGGAACTGTAGGTGAACCAATTAATCCTGAAGCTTGGATTTGGTATCATAAAAATATTGGAAAAGAAAATTGTCCAATTGTAGACACTTGGTGGCAAACTGAAACTGGCGCAAACATGATCGCCCCGCTGCCAGGAATATATCAAGTGATACCAGGAACATGTACAAAGCCCTTGCCAGGTATAGAGGTTGAAGTTGTCGACTCAGAGGGAAACAAAGTCCAAAACGCAAGTCAAGGTGGCAATCTTGTGATAAAAAAACCTTGGCCATCTATGCTGAGAGGTATATGGGGTGATAAGGATAGGTATATTAATACATACTGGAAAAAATATGATAATAAATTTTATATAACAGGAGATACTGCTAGGAAAGATGAGGATGGGAACATATGGATTATGGGACGATCAGATGATGTTGTTAATGTCTCCGGACATAGATTGGGAACTATGGAAATTGAGTCAGCTATTGTCTCACATGAATTTGTTGCAGAATCTGCAGTCGTAAGCTATCCACATGAAATAAAAGGGGAAGCAATTCATGCGTTTGTTGTTCTCAGAGACAATTTCAAATTGCATGGTGAAAAACAATTTGCTGATGAACTTAGGGAATGGGTAAAAATAAAAATAGGATCTATAGCAAAACCTGAACGTATATCATTCTCTACTAATCTTCCAAAAACTAGATCAGGAAAGATTATGAGGAGATTGCTAAGAAATATAGCAAGAGGTGAAAAAATTTCTGGTGATACATCTACTTTGGAAAATGAAAACATATTAAATCAATTAAAAGATATTTTTTAAAACATACACATAATGAGTATATTCTCAAAAGAAAAAATAATTGCTAAAGAAGACTTTAATAGATGGCTGGTCCCTCCAACTTCTATAGCAATACATCTCTGCATAGGTTCAGTTTATGCATGGAGCATATTTAATCCTGCATTAATAAAATCTCTAGGCGTTGTAGTCAGTTCATCTCAAGACTGGGTACTAAGTGAGGTGGTCTGGATTTTCTCGGTTTCTATTGTCTTTCTTGGTCTTGCTGCAGCTTTTGCTGGTAAATGGTTAGAAGATGTTGGGCCACGACTCGTTGGGTTTGTTGCTGCTTGCCTTTGGGGTGGCGGTTTTTTGATCGGAAGCGTAGGTATATTTACCCATCAATTATGGCTAATTTATCTTGGTTATGGTGTTTTTGGTGGATGTGGTCTTGGTTTAGGTTATGTATCACCTGTTTCAACCTTAATTAGATGGTTCCCTGATAGACGTGGTATGGCTGCAGGCATGGCCATAATGGGTTTTGGTGGAGGAGCCATGATTGGAGCACCTTTGAAAGAATTTCTTATAGATTTTTTCTATCAAGCTCCAGATTTTTTGGGTGCTGCTAATCAAGTTATATTAAAGACAATTGACGGAATCAGATACACCAATATAGATGGAATACTGCGAGAAGTTGTTGTTGTAGGTAATAATGATGTTGTAAATATGATACAACCAGGTAGTCCTGGAGTATATTTGGTAGGTACTGGGGATACTGGTGTTGGATTTACTTTCATGACACTAGGAATAATATATTTTTTGATTATGTCAGTTGCATCTTTTTCATACCGGATCCCAGCCGAAGGTTGGAAACCTAAAAACTGGAAAAAACCAGATGATGCTGTTCTTGAAAAAAAATTAATTACAAAAAACCATGTACATATTGACCAAGCACTTAAAACTCCACAATTTTATATGCTATGGATAGTTTTATGTTTTAATGTGACTGCAGGTATAGGTGTATTAGGTGTTGCAAAAACAATGATGACGGAAATATTTAGCAATGCTCTCCCAAACATCGTAGACAATGCATTTGCAGCAACTTATGTTCTAATGATAAGTGTCTTCAATATGATAGGTAGATTCTTCTGGGCAAGTACTTCTGATTATATTGGTAGAAAAAATACATATCATATCTTCTTCATCTTAGGGATAATTTTATACTTATCAATTCCATATACGGCATCACAAGTTAATGTTAATCCAAATACTGTCTTACTAATTTATTTTTATGCAGCTACAATGATTATTTTCACAATGTATGGAGGGGGTTTTGCTACAATTCCAGCTTATCTAGCAGATATCTTTGGAACCAGGTATGTTGGTGGCATACATGGAAGACTATTAACTGCATGGAGCACTGCTGGAATTTTAGGTCCTTTGGCAATTACATCTTTACGATCAAACTCTATTAACAACGCAATGGAAGAATTAGTAAAGAAAATAGATCCGTTAACATTTAAAGAAACATTTGGCGCTGGGGTTGAGCATTTTAATCAATTAGTTATCACTAAAACTGTAACAATTCCAAAATTAATGGAAATCGCACCAGTAGGGACAGTAAACCCTTCCACTACTGTTTATAACTCAACCATGACTTTAATGGCTATACTGCTTGGGGTAGCTTTAATTTCGAATTTTCTAATTAGCCCAGTGGCTAAAAAACATCATATGGCGGATTAGTCAATATCCTTCATTGTAAGCTTCACTCTTCCTTGGCCATCAATATCAAGTACTTTAACTTGAACTTCATCGCCTTCGGACATCTCATCTCTAACATTATTAACTCTTTCCTGTTTGATTTGAGATATGTGAACTAAACCATCTTTACCAGGCAATATATTAACAAATGCCCCGTAGTCCATGATTTTTTTTACTTTTCCGGTATATACTTTTCCTATTTCAATGTCTGCCATTTTTACTCCTCTTGTTTGTGTTTTGATCTAATTAAGATCTTTCATTGTTAGCTTGACTCTTCCTTGCCTATCTACTTCAAGCACTTTTACTTTTACTTCGTCACCTTCTGCTAATACGTCTCTGACGTTATTCACCCTTTCTTGACTTATTTGTGATATATGAACAAGTCCATCCTTATTAGGTGAAATTTTAACAAATGCTCCGAAATCCATTATTTTAGCGACCTTGCCTTCGTAAACTTTATCTACTTGAGGCCCTGCCGTTATATCTTCAATTATTGATTTTGCGTGATCACTTTTTGATTGATCAGTTGCTGCTATTTTTATTACGCCGTCATCAGATATATCAATCACGGCTCCAGTTTCTTCTACTATCGACTTAATCACTGCACCACCCTTCCCAATCACTTCAGCAATTTTAGATGGATCTATTTTCATGTGGGTATATCTTGGAGCATGTTCAGAAACGTCTTCTCTTGCATTAGTTATAGCTTTTGCCATTTCAGATAGTATATGCAACCTTGCTTCTTTTGCTTGGTTTAAAGCATCAGACATTATTTGTGATGTTATGCCATCAATTTTTATATCCATTTGCAATGCATTGATACCTGCTTCTGTGCCTGCAACCTTAAAATCCATATCTCCTAAATGATCTTCATCTCCTAAAATATCTGTTAATATAACAAACTTTTCATCTTCTTTAATCAGGCCCATTGCTATACCCGCAACAGGAGATGAGATGGGAACGCCTGCATCCATTAAGGATAAACTTGATCCACAAACTGATGCCATGGAGCTAGACCCATTCGATTCCATAATCTCTGAAACTACTCTGATTGTGTATGGAAAATTTTCTTTTGGTAAAACTGCCTCGATACTTCTGCGTGCTAGTTTACCATGTCCAATTTCTCTGCGTTTAGGTGAACCAATCATACCAATTTCTCCAACCGAATAAGGTGGAAAATTATAATGAAAAATAAAACTATCTTCAATTTTACCGCTAAGAGAATCAATAATCTGAGCATCTTTATCTGTTCCTAAAGTTGTCACTACTAATGCCTGAGTTTCTCCACGTGTAAATAATGCGGATCCATGGGCTCTTGAGAGTATACCTAATTTGATATCTATGGGACGTACAGTTTTAGTATCACGTCCATCAATACGATTATCTCCATCTAATATTTTTTGACGAACAATCTCTTTTTCAACTTTCTCAAAGTATGATAAAGACTCACGAGCAACATCTTCATCATCATCTGCTCCTTCTAATAATTCATTTCTTAATTTTGTTATGGTTTGATTTCTATCTTGTTTTGTAGTAATTGAAAAGGCGTCTGTTAGTTTTGTTTTATATTTTTCTTTAATTAGATTGTAGGATTTTTCATTGATTTCTTTTGGAGTCCATTCAATTTTTTTAACATTTACTTCAGCGCATAACTCATCAATTGCATTTATTATCGTTTGCATTTGCTCATGTCCAAAATTAACTGCCCCCAACATTACTTCTTCTGGAAGCTCTTTTGCTTCTGATTCAACCATAAGTACAGCAGTCTTTGTTCCTGCAACTACCAAATCAAGTGAAGAGTTTTTAATTTCGGTAACTGATGGATTTAGTAAATACTTTTCTCCATCATAACCAACTTTCACAGCTCCTAAGGTCCCATTAAATGGAAGCCCTGATAATTTAACAGCAGCTGATGCGGCAATTAAAGCAGGAACTTCTGATTCTATATCTGGATTTAATGAAATAAGAGTTACTATAATTTGGACTTCACGTGAATAAGAGGATTCAAACAACGGTCTAAGAGGACGATCGATAAGCCTACTAATTAAAACTTCTTTTTCAGATGGCCTTCCTTCTCTTTTAAAAAAACCTCCTGGTATTTTCCCAGCTGCGTATGTTTTTTCATTATAATTAACTGTGAGGGGGAAAAAATCTCGGTCGCTATCTTCATCGGCAGCGACGAGTGTGGCTAAAACAGTAGTACCTTCGATATCTACTAATACCGAAGAGTTAGCTTGTTTTGCAATTAATCCAGTTTCAATCTTGACCGATTGACTTCCTATATCAAATATTTTGGTGAACATTAACTATTTTCTAAGCTCTAACTGTCTAACAAGTTCCTCATAACTAGAAACATCTTTATTTTTTAGATATTTCATCAAAGACTTTCTCTTCATTACCATTTTTAGTAGGCCCCTTTTTGAATGAATGTCTTTTGAATTTTTCGCAAAATGATCTGTTAAATTATTAATATTTTCTGTAAGTAATGCGATTTGAACTTCAGTTGAACCACAATCATTTCCAGTTTTACCAAATTTTTTGACTAATTCCTTTTTCAAGTTATTGTCAAGGGCCATAAATTTCTCCATTAACGTCCGAATTCTATCATGAGTTTAGATTAATACAACCTTTATTCATTAAAGTTTATTAATCTTTTAGGATAAATGCAGTTATTTTTAATAATCCCAATGCCAATAATGTTATTTTGGTTATAAATGGTTACTAATTTATTGTGAAATAACGAAAACCTATAAACAGGCTGCCCCATTCTAATCTTCTTTTCCTCATGATTTGTCAAAATAAAACTATCTATTTCACTAAGTATATTATTAATGTCAATAAAACGATCTGATTTTGTTATCGATGCATCTTTTATCTCCTCATACCTAACCATCTTATCTTCCTCAAATCTTCCTATTGCAACTCTCCTTAAGTCTTTTACATATGCTCCCACAGATAACTTTTCGCCAATTTGTTCCATTAAAGTTCGTATATACGTTCCTTTGGAACAAATTACGCTTAATTTAAGTATTAAATTATCATATTCTAAGAGTTCAATATTATAAATAAAGATTTTTCTTGGCCTTCTTGGGATACTAATGCCTTGTCTCGCAAGCTTGTAAAGTTTTTGTCCATTTATTTTTAACCCACTAAACATGGGTGGTGTTTGTAAAGATTCTCCCAAAAATTCATTTATTGTCATGCGGATTAATTGTTTAGATAGTGTTTTTAAATTATTGTGGTCATATTTTTGAATTATGCCTTCTTCATCTCCAGTTGTACTAGTTGATCCTAATTGGCACACGACTATATATTTTTTTTTATAAGATTCTATATAACTTGAAAATTTAGTGGCTTCGCCAAATAATATGGGAAGCATTCCATGCGCAAGAGGGTCTAGAATACCAACAATACCAGCTTTTTTAATATTAAATTTTTTCTTTAAAGTTTTAAGAGTTTGGTTTGATGTTATATTCTTTGGTTTGTCTACCAGTAATAAACCGTTAATCATAATTTTAATTTTTTGGTAATGTTTTAATTATATTTTCAATTCTTTCGCTACAATCTGCAGTTGCATCATATGTAAATTTTAGGTTTGGTAATCGTTTGATATATAGTCTTTTAGATAACTCACTTTTTATAAAACTTGATGACTTATTTAGTCGTTTTTCTACTTTTAAAATATCAGACTCAAAGGTTGTAAAAAAAATCTCTGCATAACGTATATCTTTGCTTACTTTAACACTTGATATTGTAATAGATTTATTTAACAAGGGGTCTTTGATGTCACTTAATATGAGACTAGCAATCTCTTTATGTAGTAAATCCTGAATTTTATATAATCGATTATTCATTGAATGCTTTCTAAATAGATCTTTTTATTTCAATTCTTTTGAACACTTCAATTTGATCTCCATTTTTTATATCATTATAATTTTTTACTCCAATTCCACATTCTGTTCCGCTTTTGACTTCTTTAACATCATCTTTAAATCTTCTGAGTGATTCAAGCTCCCCTTCATAAATTACAGTATTATCCCTTAAAACCCTAATTGGTTGTTCTTTTTGTACTATACCCTCAATGACCATTGAGCCTGCAATTGCTCCAAATTTTGATGACCTAAAGACATCTTTAACTTCTGCAATCCCAATAATCTCTTCCTTAATGTCTGGTTCCAAAAGTCCTGATAGTTGTTGCTTAACGCTATCCATAAGATCATAAATTACACTGAAGTATTTCAAATCCAATTGATTGCTCTCTATTATCTGTCTCGCTTTAGAATCTGCTCTCACATTAAATCCTATTATTTTAGCATTAGAAGTTTGAGCTAAGTTAACATCTGATTCAGTTATACCTCCGACACCACTATAGATTATTTCAAGCCCTACATCTTCGTTTTCAATTTTTTGGAGAGATGTTGTTATTGCTTCACAACTACCTTGAACATCAGTTTTAATTAAAAAATTTTCTATTCTCTTTTTTTTCGATGTATTGCTTGCATTAAAAGCATCTATACTAAAGTTTTTTTGTTTAGCTTGCATTTCAATTTCTTTCTGTTTTGATTCTCTCATTGAAGCAATTTCTTTAATCTTCTTTTCATCAATTGTTGACATTAGTTGGTCGCCCACATTTGGCGTAGCAGATAATCCGGTTATAACTGCTGGGCATCCTGGTGTTACACTTAGGATTTCATTATTAAATTCATCGTACATAGCCCTAACTCTTCCAAATTCTTTACCAACCAAAATGAAATCTTTTTTATGTAACGTTCCTTCTTTTATCAAGATAGTAGCAATAGGACCCCTCCCTTTATCTAGCGAAGACTCAATTACAGTTCCAGTCGCAGGACCATCTTTTGGGGCTTTGAGTTCAAGTATTTCTGCTTGGAGTGATATAGAATCTAAAAGATTATCTACTCCTTCCCCAGTTAGCGCAGAAATTTTAGTAAAAATTGTCTCACCACCCCATTCCTCAGGTATAACATTTTTTTTGCTAAGCTCATTTTGTATTTTTTCTGGGTCTGCATTTTCCTTATCAATTTTATTAATAGCAACAATTATTGGTACTTTTGAGGCTTGTGCATGCTCAACTGCCTCCTCAGTTTGCGGCATTACTCCATCATCGGCAGCAACAACAAGCACTATAATATCTGTTATTTGTGCTCCTCTTGCCCGCATAGCAGAAAATGCAGCATGTCCTGGAGTATCAAGAAAAGTTATCATAATATTTTTATTTGTTTTAACTCTATACGCACCAATATGCTGGGTAATACCTCCTGCCTCAGAAGTTACAATCTTTGTTTTTCTAATATAATCTAATAAAGATGTTTTGCCATGATCTACATGGCCCATAATTGTTACAATAGGGGCTCTGCTCTCAAGTTTTTCTTGGTTTAAAGGTTCTGTTTTTAGAATTGATTCCTCACTATCATCAGCTTTAGATATCGCTGTATGACCCATTTCTTCAACTATAAGTGTTGCAGTATCTTGATCCAATGATTGGTTTATAGTTGCCATAACACCCATACCCATCATAACTTTAATTAGTTCAGGTGATTTCACAGCTACCTTCTGCGCTAAATCACCTACTGTAATAGATTTCGGTATTTCTACATCTCTTTTGATAGGTTCTGTTGGTTTTTCAAATTGATGTTGTGGTGTTAAATTAATATCAGGTGATTGTTTTTTGTTAAGATTATGGCCTTTCTTTTTTTTATTTTTCAAA
>NZWU01000045.1 GCA_002701705.1 Gammaproteobacteria bacterium | reverse complement strand
TTTTGTAAATATAATTAATATCTTACTTAATAACCCTAAAAGGATGTATACATTATCAAAGAATATTCAAGGAATTTTTCCAAGAGATGCTACTAAAATAATTGTTGACCAATGTATAAAATTTATTGATGACTAATTAATGAATAACTCTTTTGAACAAATTAAGAATTTAAAAAGAATCCACTTTGTAGGTATAGGTGGTTCCGGTATGTATGGAATTGCTGAAGTGTTATTAAATTTGGGATGTACCGTTTCAGGCTCCGATTTAATCAAAAGTACTATAACTAAAAGATTAAAATCATTAGGGGTTAAAATATATTCTAATCATAGTATATCTAATCTTAAGAATGTAGATTTAGTTGTTTTTTCAAATGCTATAAATAAAAATAATCCAGAAATACAATTTGCTAAAAAAAATAAAATTACCGCGATACCAAGAGCGAAAATGCTAGCAGAGTTGATGCGATTCAAATATGGAATAACAGTTGCTGGATCACATGGTAAAAGTACCACAACGAGTTTAATAAGTTGGATTCTAGCTGAAAGTAACCTTGACCCAACCTATATTGTAGGAGGGAAATTGAAAACAAGTAATAACCATGGAAGGTTAGGATATGGCAAATATCTTATTGCTGAAGCAGACGAGAGTGATTCAAGTTTCCTATACCTATCACCACAGCTCGGTGTAGTTACAAATATTGACAAAGAGCATCTTGATAATTATCAAAACAATTTTGAAAATCTCAAACAAGCATATATTGACTATATAAATAACATTCCTTTTTATGGACGTGTATTCCTAAACGGTGATGATAAAAACACTAAATCCATTATGAAAAAAACAAATAGGTCCATAACTACTTTTGGATTAAAACAAAATAATGATTATTTTTCTACTGATATTGTTTATCACAAAAATGGAATGAGTTTTATAATTAATGATAAAAACTCAACACATACAATAAAAACTAAACTTTTTGGAAAGCATAATATATTGAATATACTTGCTTCTTTTTCAGTTGCATCTTATTTAAAAATACCAATTGAAAAAATTATCAAAGCAATTAAAAAATTTGAAGGAATAACAAGGCGATTTGATATATATTATAATTTTCAATCAAAAATTGGAGAATATACATTGATTAATGATTATGGGCATCATCCAACAGAAATAAATTTTACATTAGATACAATAAAAGAAGTTTGGAAAAACCAAAAAATTTGTATGATCTTTCAACCTCATAGATATAGCAGGACTGAGAATTGTATTGATCAATTTATCCAAGTTCTTTCTAATGTTGAAAAAGTTATAATAACTGAAACATACTCTGGAGGTGAACAAAAAACTAAGTTTACATCTTATTATTTATATAAAAAACTTAAAGAAAATCATGTAAATTGTGAATATGTTAAAGAAATAAAAAAGATTCCACAAAAACTTAAATCTTTATTTGAAAAAGAAGATATAGTGTTGGTTCAGGGTGCTGGCAATATTTCTCAAGTGATAAAACTATTATAAAATGGAAATTCTTCGTCGTGATAAATTATCAAATCATACAACTATCCGCTTAGGTGGGATAGCAAAGGAAATTTATTTTCCTAGGAATACTGATGAATTACAAAAAGTATTACTTTCATTAGCAAATAACAAGTTTATTATTATTGGAAATGGATCAAATGTTGCTTTTAGAGATGGTGGTTATGATGGTATTGTCATTAGTTTAAAAAAATTTAATAGAGATTTAATATTTTTTGAAAATAAAAAAATAATTGTTGGTGCTGGTGTTTCATGCTCAAAGTTTGCAAAATCCCTTCATAAAAATGAAATAGCTGGTTTTGAATTTCTTCATGGCATACCTGGAACAATTGGAGGCGCAATGGCAATGAATGCTGGTGCTTTTAAAGTATCAATATGGGATAAGATTATAAAATATAAATTAATTAGCAGTGATGGGAAAATTAAATCATTTTCGCGCAAACAAATGTCTACCTTATATAGAAAAGTAAACATAAATAGAAAATCATATTTTATTGAAGCAGAGTTCTTCATTGATTCTAAAGTTAAGTTTAAAAAGAATCTAATTCTAGAATATGCTATTAAGAGAAAATCTACTCAACCTGTCAATCAATGGTCTTCAGGTTGCATCTTTAAAAACCCTAATTCCAAGTATTCTGCCAGCTACCTAATAGAGAAATCTGGGCTTAAATCAACAAGGGTTGGCGGCATATATGTATCAAAAAAACATTCTAATTACTTTATAAATGATGGAAATGGAACTTGTCATGATTTAGAAAAACTTATTTCTTTTGTAAGAAATAGAATTAAAAAAGAGCATAATATAAATCTTGATTGTGAAATCCATATATTTGGTAGCAGATCATAATCAAATACAAATAATGATTAATTTAGAATAATGATTAATTTAAAAAAGACAAATATTGGAATATTGTGTGGTGGATGGTCCAATGAAAGAGAAATTTCGTTACAAAGTGGCCTAACATCATATAATTGCCTTAAAGAAAATAACTACAATGTATTTTTTTTAGATTTAAAAGAAAATAGCAAAGAGATACTAAGTGAATTTCTACGTGAGAATTCTATTACTTTAGTTTTTAATCTAATTCACGGAACTGGTGGTGAGGATGGATTAATACAATCATATTTAGATACTCTTATGGTTAAATATGTTGGTTCAAATGAAAAATCTTCAAGAGATTCTTTCGATAAAATAATAACTAAAAATATTTGGGTAAAAAATGGGTTACCAACCCCTGATTATCTTATCCTGGAACAGGAAGTTGCATATAAAGAAATTGTGAATACATTAGGGAATAACTTCATTGTGAAACCAATAAAATCTGGATCAAGTGTAGATATTGAAATAATTANCTCTCAGGNTGATTATGAAAAATATATNAGAAATAAAAAAATTTTAAGTGAATATTTTGCTGAGCAATTAGTAGAGGGAAAAGAGTATACAGCACCTGTTATATGTGATGAAATATTTCCTATAGTGCAAATAGAAACCAACAGGAAATTCTATGATTATCATGCTAAATATATTGATGAAAATACAATTTTTACATTCCCAAATTTTGAAGAAAAAGATTTAATAAATATCCAAAAAATTGTAAAGG
Source organism: Gammaproteobacteria bacterium (assembly GCA_002701705.1). Taxonomy (GTDB): domain Bacteria; phylum Pseudomonadota; class Gammaproteobacteria. The sequence goes on along the minus strand of NZWU01000045.1, from coordinate 13,176 downwards.
AGGCATTTTTTTCAACAGGTTGTCGGGGATGGGGCAGAGTAGATTTCTTTATAGATAATCAAAAAAAAATTCAGCTCATTGAAGTTAACTCTATTCCAGGTATGACAGATCATAGCCTTGTTCCTATGTCTGCAAATAAAAATAATTTGAATTTCATAGAACTGTTGGAAAAAATTTTGACCCACCCATGACAGTTAAATATCAAATTCTAACAATTTTTTNAATTACAATTATGACCTATTTATTTTTAAATTATGATGATATTATCGGCACCTATCCAATTAAAACAATCACCTTAAAAGGACAATTTATCCACATAGATGAAGATAAGTTGCACAACAGTTTTCAATCTTTTATTGGTAGGGACTNAGTGGATATTGATATAATTGATATAAAAAATAATGTCAAAAAAAATGATTGGGTAAAAAATGCACTAGTTGAGCGTCAATTCCCAAATACTTTATTTATTGAAATATTTGAATATGTTCCGATTATTTTTTGGAATGGACACTCTTATATTGATGACGAAGGCATAAAATTTAAAGTTAAAAACAATATTCTCACTGATATACCACAAATCAATAGCAACACTCAGGATTATAAAAAAATGTATGACCTTTATTTAGATTTGTCAAAAATGTTGGAAAAAATTGATTTAAAAATCTATTCCATATCACATGACAAAGACATGCTCAATATTACCACAAACAAATATGATTTCTTGGTCAGATATTCTCGGTATTATATAAAAATTGATGAATTTATTCATGTTTATGAACAATTCCGAAACCAGTATAAAAAGAATATTAAGACTATTGATCTTAGATATCCCACCGGTTTTGCTGTTCATTAAATAAATTATAATGATAAAATAGGACAATGATGAATAATCTTGATAAGACTGGAGCTATTGTTGCCTTAGATATTGGAACAACAAAAATTCTCTGTCTTGTAGCTGATTATAATGATGATGGTCAATTGAGAATTGTTGGTATCGGTGATGAACCGTGTGATGGGCTTGAAAGAGGAGTAATCTCTGAAATTCAATCAACAGTATCAAGTATCAAGCGAGCAATTAGCAAAGCACGAAATGTGTCATCCCACAAGATAGAGTCAGTAACAACGGGTATAGCTGGTAGCCATATACAGTGCTTTAATGGCAATGCAGAAATAAATATTACCAATGATGAGGTGACTGAGGAAGATAAAATTAAGGTAGTAGAGAATGCTCAGGATGTTCAAATTCCAAATGACCAAGAAGTACTTCATGTCATTCCACAGTATTATACAATTGATGGTCAGATAGGAATAAGAGAGCCAATAGCTATGGCTGGGGCAAGGTTAGGAGTAAATGTCCATATAATAACTTCTTCAACAACTGCGAAAAAGAACCTAATGAAATGCATTGAGAATAGCTTACTCGATGTTGATCATTTTGTCCTAGAACCAGTTGCATCAAGTTATTCAGTTTTATCGGAAGAAGAACGGTCATTGGGTGTTTGTCTCGTTGATATTGGTGGAGGCACAACAGATGTTGCAATTTTTACCGATGGAACGATCAAACATACATCTGTCATACAGATTGCAGGACAAATGATAACCAATGATATAAAAATTGGATTACGTACATCAACTCAAGCGGCTGAAGAAATAAAAGTGCAGCATGGATCGTTAATGAATCACCCAGATGATGGAGAAAAAATGATAACAGTACCTTCTATTTCAGATAAACCTGATAAAGAAGTCAGTCTAACCAACCTAAGTCATATCATTGGATGCCGAATTGATGAAATTTTTGAAAAAATACAAAGAGAAATCGAAAACAGCGGTCATTCAAGCAAAATTAGAGCAGGCATAGTTTTTACGGGTGGAGGAGCTAGGTTGTCTGGGCTGGATGAGTATGCTGAAGCAAAATTCTCATGCCCAGCTAGAATAGGTGCGCCAGCCAACATAGCGGGTATTGGAAATGTTAGCGGAAAAGCCCGATACTCAACTGCTGTTGGACTATTGCTATATCGTGAGAACAAATTAAAAGACATGCCTCATAGGACCAGTTTGGATAATAATCCACTATTTACGTTTATTAATAATTTTTGGACTAAATTATCAGCATATTTTCATAGAGAACTTTAATATCATAATTTTGTCTTAATAAATGAGGGGGATTATTTTTAAAAATAAGATGTTTTTCTTAACAAGTTTAAAGAAAAAACATATACTTTATTATCAACCACTAATATTAGATTTATGATTAAACAGCGAACACTCTCAAATAAAATCAAGGCAACAGGAGTAGGTCTCCATACAGGGAAGAAAATTAATCTTACCCTAAACCCAGCTCCAGTAAACACTGGTATAATGTTTAAAAGGATTGATGTTAAAAGTGAACCAGTTAAAGCTTCACTAAATAATGTTCATGATACGAGATTATCAACAACCATATCTAATAAAGTAGTACAGATTTCTACAGTTGAGCATCTTCTCTCTGCAATGGCTGGGTTGGGAATAGACAATGCCTTTATTGAATTGGATGGTCCAGAGGTTCCTATAATGGATGGTAGCTCAAGACCTTTTGTTTTTATGATTCAATCTGCAGGCATACAAGAACAAAACTCTCCTAAAAAATTTATAAAAATTAAAAAAGTTGTAGAAGTAAAACAAGATGAAAAGTGGGCGAGAATAGAACCTTTTGAAGGATTCAAAGTTGCATTTACCATTGATTTTAATCACCCGACCTTCTCAAAAACTTCTCAATCATCTGAAATAGATTTTTCAACAGTCTCATATTTAAGCCAAGTTAGTAGAGCTAGGACTTTTGGATTTGCAAAAGATATCGAACTTCTAAGAAAAAATAACCTTGCCCTTGGTGGTAGTGTTAATAATGCAATTGTAATTGATGACTATAAAGTCATTAATGAGGAAGGGCTAAGATTTGAAGATGAATTTGTTAAACATAAAATTTTAGATGCAATTGGGGATCTTTACTTATTGGGTCATGGCATAATTGGTTCTTTTTCTGCATATAAATCTGGACATCATCTCAATAATTTATTACTACGCGAACTAATCAATAATTCTGAAGCCTGGGAAGAATTTATCATAGAAAATGAAGCTAATGCGCCAGTTTTTTATACAAAACCTATAGAAATAAAGCCTTAATTATTAATAACTATCTTAAGATCAGTTACCCGCGAAAAACTATTTTTTTGTAATATCTCTAGGTACCTGTTCCTCTCAAATTTAAGAATAGTAGCTAACGAACTATTTTTGCAACCCATTATAACTACATTATCCTTTACATTAATCACCTCAATCCCAGCAATAATACTTTTTGGAAAATTTTCAATTATGAATTGATTTAAATTCTTTATTAATAGACTTTTATTAATAATATTATCTGGAAGAAAAGATGCAATTTTTTTCATAAAAACTTAAAATTATTATAACATGATAAGCCAATAGGCGGTCTATATGTTAATATATGTTTTACATTAATATTTAAATGATACCACAAATAGTTAAAAATTTATTTGGTACTCGAAACAGCCGTTTACTCAAGAAGTATCGTCCTTTAGTAGATAAGATAAATGGTTTAGAAGAAAAGTATCGTTCTTTTAAGGATATTGACTTTTCTACTGAAACAGAAAGATTGAAAAACCTTTGTCAATCTTCTAATAATTTAGATAACTTATTACCCGAAGCATTTGCGATTGTGCGTGAAGCGTCCAGACGTTCCCTTGGCTTAAGACATTTTGATGAACAATTNTTGGGAGGAATTGCCCTACATGAAGGGAAAATTGCTGAAATGAAAACAGGAGAAGGTAAAACACTGGTGTCTACTTTACCTGCATTTCTAAATGCACTTACTAATAAACCAGTCTTTATTGTAACTGTGAATGATTATCTCGCTCAGCGTGATTCAATATGGATGGGGAAAATTTATAACTTTCTTGGATTATCTGTAGGNACCATCTCAAGTAGTCTTGAACCTTCGGAAAAAAAAGAAATGTATTCAAGAAATATTATCTATGGGACTAATAATGAATTTGGGTTTGATTATTTGCGAGATAATATGGTTTATCACATCAGTCAGAAAGTACAAAGTGAAATGTCTTACGCAATTATAGATGAGGTAGACTCAGTTTTAATTGATGAAGCAAGAACGCCATTAGTAATATCTGGATCTGCTTCTGAAAGTAGCATGTTATATNAACAAATAAATAAGATAACAAACTTATTAATTAATAATAAAAATANTGATAAATTATATAAAATTGATGAGAAGCAAAAGAGTGCATCTTTGACCGAGGAAGGACACAATGAAGTTGAAGGGCTTTTGCTTTCAAATAATTTAATAAAAAATGCTGCCAGCTTGTATGACCCNAAAAATGTACAATTATTACATTATATAGATTCATCACTTAAGGCAAACCTGATTTACAAAAAAGATATTGACTATGTCATAGAAGATAATCAAGTAATAATTATAGATGAATTTTCAGGAAGAAAGATGCCTGGAAGAAGATGGTCTGAGGGGCTACATCAAGCTATTGAGGCAAAAGAAAAAGTAACAATTCAGAATGAAAACCAAACATATGCATCAATTACATTTCAGAATTATTTTCGATTATTTAAAAAAATATCTGGTATGACTGGCACAGCAGATACTGAGGCGGTTGAATTTCAACAGATTTATAATCTTGAAGTTGTTGTTATACCAACTAATAAAAAAATGATTAGAAATGATGAGGTAGATTTAGTTTTTATTACAGCAAAAGAAAAGTACAATGCCATTGTTGATGAAATAATTAAAAAAAATAAGACTGGACANCCTATCCTTGTAGGTACAACTTCAATTGAATCATCAGAATATTTATCTAAACTTCTAAAATCAAAAAATTTACAACATTCAGTTTTAAATGCAAAGTATCATCAAAAAGAAGCTGATATTATAGCTCAGGCTGGAAAACTTAATACCATTACGATAGCAACTAATATGGCTGGAAGAGGAACTGATATTGTATTGGGGGGAAACTATCTTTTCAATTCAGAGAATTTAGAACCTCAAGTTTTTGAACAGTTAAAAAGTGAATGGAAAGAGAATNGCAACCAAGTTAAGAAACNNGNCNNNNTATATATTATAGGTACAGAAAGACATGAATCAAGGAGAGTTGATAACCAGCTTAGAGGTAGAGCTGGACGCCAGGGTGATCAAGGTATGTCAAGATTTTATATTTCGTTGGAAGATAATCTGATGAGAATTTTTGCTTCAGAAAAAGTCAGCGAAATAATGAAAAAATTAGGTATGCAGGAAGGCGAATCCATCGAACACAAATGGGTTGCAAAATCCATAGAGAATGCACAAAAAAGAGTAGAGGCTTATAATTTTGATATAAGGAAGACGCTCTTGGAATATGATGATATTGCAAATGAGCAAAGAAAGGTCATTTATAATCAAAGAAATGATGTACTGTCTTCAGTTGATACATACCCAATACTTCAAAATATCATTGGATTTGAAGCAGAAAATATTGTTAGTAGATTATTTCATGAAGATTTACCTGTTATCCAATGGAATTTAAATGAACTTGATAATTATCTAAACGAAGAGTTCCTATTACATATTGATTCTCAGAAAATAATTGAAGATTCAGAAGATAACCCAAGAGAAGAAATTACAAAATTTGTTAGAGATGAATTGAGTAAGAAAATAGACCTGAATCTTATTAATCTGGATAGTGAAGAAAAAAATGAATTAATTAGAAATATATTATTAAGCGTTATTGATGAAGACTGGCGCTTACACTTAAGTGCGATGGATTATTTAAGGCAGGGAATAGGATTAAGGGGTTACGCTGCTAAAAACCCAAAAAATGAATACAAAAGAGAGTCATTCGAAATGTTTGAGGAAATGCTATCAATAAATAACCATGAAATCATTAAAACATTAAACAGAATTAAAGTTAAGGCTCAAAATGTAGACAGCAAACCAGCTATAAAGGAAGATAAAAATATTGAAAAAATCTCAAAAAAATCTGATGATCCAAGATGTCTATTAAATTCAATTTCGCAACGAATACCTCGAAACAAAAAATGCCCAGTGACTAATAAGAAATTTAAGCAATGTTGTGGTAAATTATAAGCATGAAAAATTACACACTAATAGATGCCTTCAATATAGGCATTAAGAAAAATAAAAAAGACGCTGTATGTATGATGCTTTCTGAAAAATCTAATATTGCTATGGTGACGACTAAAAATAAATTTGCAGCTGCACCAGTTTTGCTATCAAAAAAGTATATTAAAGAGATAAGAACAAAATATTTATTGATTAATTCAGGTAATGCGAATGCGTGTACAGGACCTATAGGCTTAAACAATGTAAAAAAATATGGCAAGCTTATATCAAAAAAGCTTAAATGCAAGACGAATGAAATCTTAATATTTTCTACAGGAATAGTTGGAGAGCAATTACCAATAAAAAAAATGTTAAACAGTATTGCTAAAAGGGAATTCAAATTTAAATCATCTTGGTCAGATGCTGCCTCAGCAATCATGACTACAGATAAATTTAAAAAAATTATTACAAAAAGTTTCTTCATAAAGAATCAAAAAATTATCGTCAATGCTATTTGTAAGGGTGCTGGAATGATTGAACCGGATATGGCAACAACACTCTCTTTTATGGAAATTAATATTAAAGCTACTCAAAAACTATTGTCAACATTATTGAATAATGTAACGAAAAATTCTTTTAATAAGATTTCTGTTGATGGTGATATGTCTACCAATGACAGTTTTGTACTAATTGCATCAGGACAAAATGATAAGATTAATTTTAGTTCAGACAATTCCTCTTATATGAAACTTGAACAAAATTTGATCAAAATCGCTCAAAATTTATCGAGAAAAATTGTTGAAGATGGCGAAGGTTCAACAAAAATTATAGATATTAATGTAATCAATGCAAAAAATAATATGGAAGCTAAAAAAGTTACTTTAGCATTGGCTAATTCTACTCTAATCAAAACTGCTCTAAATGGATCAAATCCAAATTGGGGGAGAATATTAGCTAAACTGGGCTCAGTTCATTATGCATCCTATAGTATTAATAAAATTATTTTAAAACTTAATGATTATATTGTATTTAAAAATGGATCCCCATTAAAAAAACTTGATAGCAGTTCATTGAAAAAATCAATGAAAAATAAAAATATTAAGATATTCTTGAACTTATCTTCAGGCAAAGGATTCTACAATCTTGTAACATCTGACTTAAGTAAAAAATATGTCCATTTAAATTCGATGAATTCAACATAAAGAATGAAAGAGAAAATTAGGTGTTCTATTGGAATAATCCAATCAAATAAAGCAGAAGAACTATATATTCAAAGAATAAAGGAACCCTATTTAGGTTACTTTGAGTTTCCAGGAGGTAAAATAAAAGAAGGAGANAGNCCAAAATCTGCACTTATACGTGANTTNAAAGANGAATTAAGNNTCAGTGTTAAAAAAGTAAATTTNGTAGGGNAAGTTTTTCAGAATTACCCAGAGTTTGAAATAATCTTGTATGTTTTTTTTATCAACACTTTTGAGGGCAAGATAATTAATTCAAAACGTAAACTTTGTTATAAACATTCCAATGATTTAGAAAGAGGATTTAAAGCAATACGTTCTTGCATGAAAGTATTAAAATTAACCAGACTATCACCAAATATTGGAATATCAAGTTATGACAGAAATCCATTTGATAATTCTTATAAAANTCAGAAAGCAGAAATAATTAAAAGCTATAAGATGATGAGATTTAGGGATCTAGACCAAGCGAGCCCAGCGCAATTAAAACTTATAACTCGTTTTACAAAATCTAACTCTAACCATTATATTATTGATCATCCTTTTGAAGAGTTATTTAATGGAACATACGCAGGAATCCATTACAAGAGTAAGTATCTGTATACATTAAAATCTATTCCAGATAATTTAATCGTATATTCCGGTTCTTGCCATAGTTTAGAAGAAGTTGAGCATGCAAATCGTTTGAATCTTGACTACATTATAATTTCTCCTGTTAAATTNGCTAAGCACAAAAATCAAGAAATTTTGGGNTGGGATGGCTTTAAAAAATTAACTTCAAAGGCTAGAATGCCTACCTATGCTCTGGGAGGGATGAATCCTATGAGCAATGATTATGATACTGTAAAAAAGTATGGTGGTTTTGGAATTGCAGGAATAAAAAAATTTTGGTAGAGCAATTACATTGTACAACATGATAAAACAAAGTTAACATCTTGTTTGTGTGCAATAAATTTATTTTTATCATTTTTAATCATAAACCTTATCGTAATTCGCTGCTTCCCAACACTAATAGATGGAAAATAATAATGNTCAGATGTCAAGGTTACACGAATGAGNAGCACATTTTTCTGGCTATCAAGTTTATCTGTATAAAAACCATTTTTTGCTAACATATCTACAGCGCTAGCAGACTTTCTTATAGTACTAAGACTAAAAGCAACTGATTGATTAATAAAATTTATAGGNTCTAACCACAGGTTGATTTGATTTTCTCTAGAAACATTNTCACGAGATAACCAATANACTAGAGATGAGGGATGTATAGAATTTTTAGAGTATTTGATAAGTGTTTTAAACAATTCATCTTGATTAAGATAATCAAGATAATTTGATTCNTTAGAATATAAAAAATTTAGATGAGTTTCTTGNTTTTCTAGCATTGAATCAAGTTTAGGAGAATTTGTATTTGGTTTACCTTTAATTTTTTTAAAAANAGTGTTATGCCACTCAAGATCACGTATTAGCTCAGATCTGATATCCATTCTTGTTAGCATTTCATAAAGTTCAGTAAGAGCAACAGCTGCAGAATAATTTTCATGTTGAGATTCTTTATTTTTTAGGGAGTTAATTCTATTGAATAACATTTCAATTCTTAGAAACTTCCTAATTCTTTCATGAACAGGCTCTTCATAAACAGTAACTTGATTATCAGATAAAGTGCTCATTTTATTTTATAAGTAATTTTCTTAAATATAACTCTTCAAATTTATTTTTTAGAGTACTTATTGTACCATTGTTACTAAGTATAAAATTAGAATTATTTATGTAAAANCTNCGGTTACTCTGCATTTNATTCAATTTAGTAAATTCNAGTTTTGATATTTTCTTATTTTTTAAACTTCTTTCAAGCCGATTANTAAANGAACAATCAANTGTTAGAATTTTAAATGGCATAGAAATATTNTTAGATGTCTCAATGAGAGGCAATTCTAAAACAACACTTGATTTCCTCATTTTCTTTAATAATAAATTGATATGAGAAAAAAAAATTGGATGAATAATTTTATCAATAATTATTTTATTTTTTTTTGATACNAATAGTTTTTCTTTTATCTTTTTTAAAGATAGATTCTTTCCAAGATTAATNCTTTTTCCAAAAGCATCAAATAAATNTTCTTTTATTTCTTTATTAGTTTTCAATAAATCTTTTGCTATTCCATCAGCATTTAAATAATGGAATTTCTTTTTTTTTAATAATTTTGAAACAGTAGTTTTACCTGATCCTATTAATCCAGAGACAATAATGAGTTGCATAATATTATTTAAACATTGCCGTCAAGATAATCCCTATTATCATTATAACAAGCAATGTCAGCAGCAAAGGTATTCTATTCATTTAGATTCATTGGCGATTATTTTTACATTCATTAACACTAATATTTTTTGATTTACACATCTCTTCATGAGGCATGTATGTATCACAATCTTTACAATATGATATATTTTTTTTTGATTTTTGATTTAATTCCGTGTTTTTTCTTACTAATGATTTTATAATTATATAAAGCACCACTAGTATTGCTATAATTATGATAATACGCAGCATATATATGTTACTTCAGATAATGTCAATATATTATAAACTATATTAAAATTATTGGAACATAATAAAGTATGCATTCATTATATATGCCTATAAAATTAAATTTCGCGTGTGAGTAAAAAACATGAATAATAGAGAAAAAATTGATTTTATTACTAANTGGATTAATGATTATGTTTCTGATATGCAAANCCAAGCTAANACTCTNATCNTTGGTGTATCAGGNGGTATTGATTCAGCACTNACAAGNACCATTTGNGCTTTAACTGGTCTAAAAACTATTGCTGTAAGAATGCCTATAATAACTGCTAGTCCAATAACTAGTATTAATCACTGCAATTGGTTGTTGAAAAAATTCAATAACGTAGAGATTTGTGAAATTGAATTAACTAAAACTTTTGAAATGTTTTCTAATATTACTAAAAAGGAAAGATTTGAAAGTGAATTAGGGTTTGCAAATTCTAAATCTAGACTCCGCATGGTTACTTTGTATCAAATTGCATCATCAACTAATGGGTTAGTTGTTGGAACTGGAAATAAAGTAGAAGATTTTGGTGTTGGTTTTTTTACAAAATATGGTGATGGCGGTGTTGATATATCTCCTATTGCGGACTTAACTAAAACACAAGTAAAAGAATTGGCAAAGGAATTAGGAATTATTGATGAAGTTATAGATGCTGAACCAACAGACGGATTATGGGATGATGAAAGGTCAGATGAAGATCAACTTGGATTATCATATGAAAAGATTGAAGAAGCAATGATAAATAAAAAAAGTAATTATAGAGATAAGTACCAAGAGATTAGAAAGAAAAGTTTACATAAAATGAAGTCCATACCAGTCTGCATCATAAATGACGATGATGATTAACCTATCTCTTGCAATTAGATTGAAGAAAGACTATAAGAAGATTTAGTCAAAAAAAGGTATAAAGTTATACCAACTTTCATTTGTTTCTACTACTGTTGGTTTTTTCACCTCAACTACTGGGATTAATTTTTCAATTTTTATTGGTTTTTTTACATCTGATTGAGTAATTTTATAATTAGGATAATTTTTAATTAAAACTCTACTACTGTCATAAGCCAAGTCAAAAATACCTAAATCATTATAACTGTCAATCAATAAAACTAATCCTTCTTCCGTGCTTGGCGTTCCTTCAAAATTTTCTAACATAAATTTTACTCTTTCAATAGCAGCCACGTGAGCTAGTCTTTTACGATAATATCTTGCAATATATAATTCATTAGAAGCCATTTTATTTTTTAAATATAATAAACGGTTTCTAGAATCTTTGACATACTTGCTATTTGGAAACTTATTAATGATTAGGGAGAAATCATCAAAAGACTCTCTCAAAATAGTTACATCATATCTAGAAGTATCTGCACCAAAGAATCTAGAAAACACAGTAGCACTTTTTTCAAAATTAGCTAATGCTCTCAGATAGTAAGCATAATCTACATTCGGATGATTAGGATATAACCTTATAAATCTATTACATTGAACTATCGCTTCATCTTTCTTTTCAAATTCATAATTTGCATATGCAAGATCAAGCATTGCTTGTGTAGCATAAATTCCAAATGGATATCGGGATTCTAAAACTTCAAAGTATTTTATCGCATTTACAAAATCTCCCGCATTAAGAAAAGATTTCCCCTCATTATATATTTGTCCAGATGATAGGTCTTTAGTTGGATCTAATTCTCTGGTCATATCAGCCCAATATGCACAACTATTTATAGTAAGGGCAATTGAAAAGCAGACGAAAAGTGTTTTTAGATTCATTTTTTCACTATAATAATTAGATTAGAGATTTATTATAGCATGAAAAATTTAAGTTTTTATAAAATTGAGATTGAACCAGACAAGAACAAAAGGATAGATCAATTGATAGCATCAGAACTCCCAGAATATTCAAGGTCTAGGATTAAAAATTGGATTAATAGGAAGGATATTACAATAAATGGAAAACCATGTTCTCCAAAAGATAAAATTTTAAAAAAATCTGTTATTGAAATTAGAATTTTAGAAAATGAGGAATTGGATATTCAACCAGAAAAGATAAATTTAAATATTTCATATGAAGATAAAGATATTTTAGTAATTAATAAGAATCCAGGAATGGTCACACATACAGCACCAGGCCATTTTCTTGGAACTTTACAAAATGCATTGCTCTACCATTATCCTAATCTTAAAAATGTTCCAAGAGCTGGAATTATACACAGGTTAGATAAAAATACATCAGGGCTAATTATCATAGCAAGGAATCTAATCGCACATAATTCATTAGTTTCACAAATGAAAGAAAAAATGATTATAAAAAAATATACTGCTCTTGTGACAGGCATGGTAACTAGAAATCAAATTATCAGAAAAAAAATTGGCAGACATAGAATTAATAGACTAAAAATGTCTGTCACTGATTCAGGCAAAGAAGCAATTTCAAAAATTATAGTTTTAGAAAATTTTAAAAAATCATCGCTTTTAGACATTGAATTGGTTACAGGAAGAACGCATCAAATTAGAGTTCATTTATCATCAATAGGCCATCCAATTATAGGGGACGATTTGTATGGATTTAAAAAAAGTGCTCACAATCATGATAAAAATCTAGTAAATTTTTTAAATTCATACCATTATCATGCATTACATGCAAAATATTTGTGTTTTAATCATCCGATAACTAAAAAAAAGATTATAATTAATTCTGAAATACCGAAATCTTTTGTTACCATTAAATCTTTACTAATTAAGAATTATGCAAAAAGTTGAAACAAAACAAATTCAGTGGAATGCCCCTGAAAATATTAAAGCCTTTATTACCACACGTATAGGTGGATTCAGTAAAGATAGATATGCATTTGCAAATATGAGTTTAGATGTGGGCGACCTTAAGTCTTCTGTGATGAAAAATAGAGAAAACATACAAAAGTCATTACAGTTGCCATCAGAACCTTCATGGATGAAACAAATCCATGGAACAAACATAGAGTACTTGAGATCCCCAAAAAAAAATATAATTTGTGATGGTTCATATACCGATCAGCAAGGTATAGTGTGTGCTGTTTTATCAGCTGATTGTTTGCCGATTATGATGTGTGACAGATTTGGAAAAAAAGTTGGCGTATTACATGTAGGTTGGAGAGGTTTAGACAAAGACTTAATACAAAAATTTATAAAAAAATTTAAAGTTGCGCCAGAAGATTTATGCGTTTGGATTGGGCCAACTATAAGCCCTAAGAATTATATTGTTAGAGAAGATGTT
>NZWU01000044.1 GCA_002701705.1 Gammaproteobacteria bacterium | reverse complement strand
AAAAAAATATATAGAAGACAAGATAAGCCAGAATATTTTGCAAGGAATGGAGCATCAATTTATATAACTAGTCATAAAAAAATCAAAAAGTACATAATAGGAGGAAAAATATTCAGTTATTCTTATCCGCATGGTTCATATGATGACACAACACTCAACATTATAAAACTATCTGAGTATGACTATGCAGCTTCAAGTATAAAAGGTAAGAATGATAAATATGTTTCGCAATATGTTTTGTGCCGAAATGAGATTATAAGTTCAGATAGAATAAGTGACATTTCAAAAAAGATTAAAGGATATTATGATTATTACTGATTACAGAATGAATTATACAAATTTTCTTAAATTTACAATAATTGTTGTATTTTTTGGAATATTTACAAGGACTTTTGCCAAAGTACCTGCAGCAATTATTGAATACTCTTTATTAACAGCAGCCTTAACATTTGCTGTTATTTATATATCTGAAAGACTTTCTAAACACCAGGCTAATTCAATAATTTTTTATTTGTTTGCAATCTATCTTTTTTCACATTTAATTGCAGCCTGCATATTAAGGCCAATAGAAGCAGATTTGCCTTTCTATCAAATAGTTTTTGCTAACATGCGTGAATTTGCTATATCAACTCTTGGCTATTTTCTTCCTTTACTCTTTCTTCCTCTGCGACACTATGATTCAAAAAAAATTGATGATTTTATGTGTCTGCTTATAAAAATTTCTATAATCTATACAATTCTTGAACAAATATTATCTTTGGGAGGGTTTAGACATGTATTTGAACAGATGTATAAGAATGCTGGATTGGTTCAACCACAAAATGTTGCTTCAAAAAGTCTTGGTTTTTATAGAGTCTGGGGATCAATTGGTTCGCCTCAATTACTGGGTATATTCAATATTATCGGATTCTTTTATCTAATTAGTAATAAACAAAAAAATTGGGCAATATTAAGCATTATTGCTCTTATATTAAGCACTTCTAAAACAGCATACTTTATATTCCTGATACTTTTTGTAATTTATCTATTTTATAAAAGATACTATTTGACTGTAATTTCTATACTAGCGATTTCTTTGGTAGCTGCTTATTTTGCAATGGTGTTTCTTGATCATATGGAAGATATACAAAGCGATGATTATCAAATGGCGCAACATTTCATAGGCTCAATAAGAGGTTATTTTATTTTATTTGATCAGAGCATCGATTATAAAAACTTTAGACATGATGACGGGCCATTTACAAGAATGATGATGTATTTTCACCATAACCCTCTCCAGATTATTTTTGGGAAAGGCATGACATATGCGACTATAGATTTGGAAGATGCTTTCGATATTTCTTCTACACCGATGTTACAGTATAGATATTTATCATCAGATTTCTATTTCCTAACTTTTTTTGAACAATACGGCATTGTAGGAATGCTTTTATTAACGATTGTATATTTAATTTACCCATTAATAATGCTTAAAAAGAAATTTGATCTTAGTTATTTTATTCCACTAACATTCTTTTTTTCCATACTGCATTACCCCCCTCAGATATCTAAAATAATAATGGTTTTTGTTGGATACATAATATGGAAAATGTATTTGACAGAGAGGAAAGAACAATGAAAATAATGATTCTAGGCGCTGATGGCTATTTAGGTTGGCCAATGGCTGCAAACCTAAGCCTAACTAAAAATAAACTTATTTTAGTTGATAATTATATAAAACGCACTCTATTTAAAAAATATGGGAAAGAGCCATTAGTCTCCTTACCTAGACTTGAAACAAGATGTAAGATTTTAAAAAAATATAATAAGAATATAAGTTTTGTAAAAACTGACTGCACAAATACTCAAAAATTTCTTAATCTATTTAGTAGGCATAAGCCAGATGTTGTGATTCATTTTGCAGAATTACCTTCAGCACCATATTCAATGCATAACTTTAAAGAAGGCTGGAAGACACTTGACAATAATCTCAAAAGCACATTTAACTTAATAACAGCAGTTAAAACTTATAATAGGAAATGCCACATTATTAAACTTGGAACAATGGGTGAATATGGTACACCAAATATTGATATAGAAGAGGGGTGGCTAACTGTTAAGCACAAAGGAAGACAACAAAAATTTTTATATCCAAGGCAAGGATCAAGCTTGTATCACACTTCTAAAATCATGGACACTGATCTTTTGTGGTTTTATGTTAGAACATTTGGATTAAGGGTAACGGATTTAATGCAAGGACCAGTATATGGTGTAAAAATCAATAAAACTTTAGATGCTGATCAATTTTACCCAACTTTTGCATATGATGATATGTTTGGGACGGTCTTAAATAGATTTATTGTGCAGGGAATTGCAAATATTCCATTAACTGTTTATGGGTCTGGAAATCAGATAAGAGGATACTTAGATATTAAAGACACAATCCAATGTATTAATCTTGCTATTAAGCATGCCCCCAAAGCTAATGAATTAAGAATCTATAATCAATTCACACAACAATTCTCTGTAAATGAATTAGCTAAAAAGGTACAAAACGCACTTAAGAAAATTCATATTAATGCTTCAATCAAGAAAATAAAAAACCCAAGAGTAGAAAAAGAAAAACATTATTATAACGCAAAACATTCTGGAATGAAAAAATTAGGATTAAAACCTTCTTTATTAACGGACAGATCAATAATTGAAATAGCCGAGTATGTAATTAAACACAAAAATAAAATAAATAAAACTATTATCCAACCAAAGAGTTTTTGGAAATGAAAATATTAATAACAGGAGGACTAGGGTTTATTGGGAGTAATTTAACTGAATACTTGCTTACTAAAACCAATGTAAAGAAAATAATAATTATTGATAATTTTAGTCAAAATACAACAAAATATTTGAAGTCATTTATAAAGTTCAAATATTTTTATTCACCTGCAGTATATATAAAATCTAATGCTAAAGTTCAGGTGATAAGAGCAAATATTATGAATAATCAGTTTGCGTCGACAATCACAAAGAATATTGATTATGTTATTCATCTTGCTGCTGAATCAGGCGTTGATGCCTCTATCAATAATCCAAGAGATTCTTTTGAAAACAATGTAATTGGTACATTTAACTATCTTAATGCGTCAAAGATTAATAAAGTTAAAGGATTTATTTTCCCATCTAGTGGCGCTGTTTTTGGTGATATAAAACCACCAATGCATGAAAAACTACCAAGAATACCAATTTCTCCATATGGCTCAAGCAAATTATCTGGAGAAACATTTTGTGAAACGTTCTCGAATATTTTTAAATTAAACACAACAATCTTACGGTTCAGTAATGCCTATGGTAATTATTCTAGCCATAAAAAGAGTGTAATTGCAAAATTTATTCAAAACATAATTAAGAATAATCCATTAGTAATAAATGGAGATGGAAAACATACTCGAGATTTTATACATGTAGAAGATATATGTTCTGCTATATATAAATCGATAAAGAATAAAGAAAGATTGCAGATTTACAATGTTGCAACTGGGCATGAAACATCCATTAATAAACTTATAATATTATTAAAAAAAGTATTTAAAAANNANAANAAAACAAATATNAANATTAAACATAATAAAGCAAGAATAGGNGATATGAGAAGAAATTTTTCATCACCAAGAAAAATAAAAAAAGAACTTCAATGGAAACCAAAAATTAATCTATATGAAGGGCTAAGTAAAACAGTTCAATGGTATCTAGGTGGAAATAAATAAAACAATAACATTAGTATCAAATAACTATTGGACACTTTATAAGTTCAGATTTGACGTAATTAAATTATTTATCAGCAAGGGTTATAAAGTTAATTTAATCGCTAAAAGAGATGCTTTCCACACAAAGTTTTCAGGCGAAGAAATTAAAAAATATTTTATACCAATAAATGAAAGAGGAATGAATATCTTTAGTGAATTCAACACATTTATCAGTTTGTATAAAATTTATAAAAAAATAAAAACAGATATAATTTTTCATTTTACAATTAAGCCTAATATTTATGGTTCTATAATAGCTAATTTTTTACATATAAAATCCATATCATTTGTTACTGGCGTTGGTCATCTTTTCTTAAAAAAGGAATCAACTCTAAAAAATCTAATAATTCTTATGTATAAATTTGCCCTTAAAAAAAATCTGGAAGTTTGGTTTACTAATGAAGATGATAAGAAAATCTTTGAAAGGAATAGAATAATTTTAGAACAAAAGACAAACATTGTTCCAGGAGCTGGCGTAATTTTTAAAGATATAGATAAAAAAAAACAAAAAACTAACACAACAGTATTTTTGATGATTGCAAGAATACAGAAGGCAAAAGGTGTTGTTGAATTTCTAAATGCTGCCTATGAATATAAAAATAATGATCAAATACAATTCATTTTGATTGGTACTCATGATGCTGATGACCCTGATTGTGTTGAACTTAATTATATGAAAAAATATATAGACAATAAATCAATCTCATATCATGGCTACAAAGATAATATTGATAGTCATTTAGCTTCAGCATCTTGCATTATCCATCCATCATATAGAGAAGGATTATCAACGGTCATGGTTGAAGCTGCAGCCTTTAAAAAACCTATTATTACTACTGAGGTTCCTGGATGTATAGATATTATCCCAGATGAATCATATGGCATATTGTGTAAGCCTAGAAACACCTCATCTCTTAAGAAGGCAATAAAAAGATTCTTATCTCTCAATGATAACAAAAAAGAAAGTATGGTAGAGAAAACATATAATTACGTTAAAAATAACTTTGATAGAAAAAAAATATTAGCAATTTATGAATCAACCCTTGAGTACATTTAATGGCATCTAAAATATTTATAACTGGAGCAACTGGTTTCGTGGGGAGTTACCTAACAAAATTATTAATCCAAAAAGGTTATGAATTAGTGTGTTTAACAAGAAATCAGACACAAGAAACATCAAAGAAAATCATAACCTTATCTGCTAAAGAAGAAGATTTTATCTCAAAGGAGTTTTTGACCAATGCAGTAAATAATTGTGATGCGATAATTCATCTTGCTGGAATAGCTGATAATAATTATATTAAGAATCAAGAAGATAAAAAAGAACTTGATAAAATTAATAAGATATTTCCAGTCATGCTATATCAAGTTGCAAGGAAATGCGCTATTAAAAAATTTATTTTCATGAGCACTATAAAAGTAAATGGTGAATATACAAAGAATGTTCCTTTTATGGAAGAATCTCCTTTAGATGTTGCTAATAGAAATAAGTATGTAAAATCAAAAATTGATGCGGAAAATGCACTTATAAATAATTTTACTGAAAATGATCATGAATTACTAAGCATTATTAGGCCACCACTTATATATGGCGAAGGAATTAAGGGAAACATCAAAACATTAATTAAGATTATTAAAAAAGGTTTTCCTCTACCAACAACACAATTAAATAATAAAAGAAGTATGGTTTCAATTTATAACCTAAGTGACCTAATCTTAAAAATACTGGAAAGTCCAGTTAGTGGTTTAGTAAAATCATGCTGCAAAGATACCGATATAGCAACTAAAGAACTAGTTCGTAAAATAGGTTTCTTTCTTGATAAATCAAAACCTGATTTCTACTTTCCAAAGAACTTATTAAAAGTCGGGGGGTTGATATTTAAAAAAACTGATATGATAAACAAATTAACTGAACCACTTATTGTTGATGATACGAAAACAAGAAAGATTTTTAATTGGCAGCCATCTGTAGATTTTGACACAGGAATGAATAAAACAATAAACTTTTTAGTAAATACCAAATGATTTATTTAACCTTAACTTTCTCCTCTTTCTTAATTACTTTATTGGTTTCATTATATTTAACAAAGAAGCCAGTTGCATTATCTATTCCAACTGAGCGTGGGCTACATGAAAAAACAACTCCTACTTCTGGCGGGTTAGCATTATTCGCCGGATTTATGGTTGGCGCTATTATAATGGAACTTGTAAACTATGGTTTTTATAGCATTCAAACGTTAATTATTTTTTCAATAATCACATTAATAGGGTTTTTAGATGATAAATATAGTATTTCTAAAATGATTAGATTTTTAACGCAGATTGTTTTAGCTCTACTTGCAACCACTTTATATACTGATTCTTGGTTAATTTTATTCTTATTAGTATTCTTCATGGTTTATTTTATAAATGCATATAATTTCATGGATGGAATTGATTCATTAATTATTTTTCAATCAATTTTTTCTCTTATAGCTTTTATAATACTAATTATTATTGCTGATCCCGCTTATTTAGATTCTAAAGACTTAAATACTTTTTTTTTAAATTTTCATCCTGAAATATTACTTATAATTATTCTAATTACTTTTTCATTTTTTAATTTTACACCTGCTAAGCTATTCCTTGGTAATTCTGGAAGCTATTTTTTAGGAATGTTTTTGTCTTATCATATAATTTTTATTAATTATAGTTTTCTAGACCCAGAGAATACCATCAACATTAATTTTATAACTTCTTTTATAGTTTTTACGGTAATTTTAGTTGATACTATTTATGTAATAATACGAAGATTAGTTCAATCAATTATTTCTACATTTACTAAAGAAAATAAAATAATTAAGAAAATTTTAGTGTCAAGTATTCAATATATAACTGAAGCTCATTGCACACATAATTATCAACAGTTAACAAAGAAAACACATAGCCACTCAAGAGCAGTTTTGTTTTTGATGTTGTACAATATTTTATGGTGTTTACCTTTAGCTATAATTTCTGTCAAGTTTAGTGAGTATGGTGTATTATGTTTGTCATTAAGCTGTATTCCTTATATCATATGGTGTTATATTAATAACGCGGGGGTTGAAATAAATTGAGAAAGTTTTTACTTAGTCTGCCAAGAAATAAAAAACAAGCTTTAGTTATAACGGTTGATGTAATTAGTTTGGTTTCCGCTGTATGGATTGCATTCATGTTACGCACAGATCAGTTTTTTTGGCCATCCAGCGGTTATCCTTTAACAAAAATAACTCCTGTCCAACTTTATACAGTATTTTTATTAGCGCCAATGATAACCGTGACACTTTTACATTTAGGTAGACTCTATAGATCAATTACACGATATATAACAAGTGAAACTTATTTGAAGTTGACTAAGGCATGTCTGTTAGCATCTTTTCTTTGGTCTATTCTAATTTATCAAATAGGTTATCCGGTCCCAAGATCAATATATGTAATTTATACAGTTCTATCACTGTCATTTATAATTTTCACAAGATATATTGCAACTGTATTTTTATCAAAAACGAATTATCAGGGTAGAAAAAATGTCCTAATCTATGGCACAGGCTCGTCTGCAAGACAAATGGCCAATCTTTTAACTAATGACTTAGAAATAAAACCAGTTGGTTTTATCAGTGATGACGATGATTTTGAAAAAACCAGTATTGCTGAATTGTCAGTATATTCCAAAAAAGATATTGAAAGAATAATTACAAAAAAGAATATAGATGAAATTCTGATAACATTATCTGAAAAATCTAGCTCAAAATTAAGACAGATTGTTAATGACCTTAGGCCTTATAGAGCCAAGTTAAGAAAGTTACCAAGTATTGATCAAATTGCTCGAGGGAAGTTAAAAACAAGTGATTTTAAAAAAATTGTTATTGATGATTTATTGGGTAGAGACACAGTTAAACCCGACCCATATCTTTTAAAATCATGTATTGAAAATAAAACAGTGCTGATTACTGGCTGTGGAGGTTCAATTGGCTCAGAACTTTCAAGACAAATAATAAAACTTAAACCAAAACGAATAGTACTAATAGAACAGTCAGAATTTTTCTTGTATCAAATAGATCAAGAACTAACTGATTATAAAATTAAAAATAATTCAGATATTGTCATAAAGTCTTATCTAGGATCTATTGCTAATGATGGATTTATTTCATTTATATTTAGTGAAGAAACAATTGATACCGTCTATCATGCAGCAGCACATAAGCATGTGCCATTAGTAGAACATAATCCATTGCCAGCAATAGAAACTAATATTTTTGGCACCAACATACTCGCAAACTATGCATACAAAAATAATGTTGAGAATTTTGTTTTGATATCAAGTGATAAAGCAGTTAGACCAACCAATATAATGGGTGCTACCAAAAGATTTGCAGAACTAATTTTACAATCACTCCAGGATAAAGTTAATGAATTACCATCTAAGCAATGCAGAACTAAATTCTGTATGGTTAGATTTGGAAATGTTTTAGATACATCTGGATCAGTTGTACCATTATTTAGAAAACAAATAAAACGAGGTGGTCCTGTTACAGTTACAGACCCAAGGGTGATTAGATATTTTATGACAATTAAAGAAGCCACTGAATTAGTTATTCAAACTGGCTCATTAAGTAAAGGAGGAGACGTCTTCTTATTGGAGATGGGTGAACCTGTTAGTGTTTTAGAAATGGCAAAAGAAATGATTAGATTAAGTGGCAATGAAGTAAAAGATTCAGATAATCCATCTGGAGATATAGAAATAATTTTTACAGGATTAAGAGCGGGTGAAAAATTATATGAAGAACTATTAATTGGTGATAATGTTAGCCCAACTATCCACAAACAAATCATGGCAGCAAATGAAGAGAAGCTTTCTGATGATAAAATCAGTGAATTTCTTAATAAATTTGAACAAATAAACCCATTGACAGCAATTGATGATATTCAAAAAACTTTATATGATGCTGTCAGCGGATATACTCCAAACAAAAATAATAAAGTTGTAAAAATTAAAAAATAACTATGCATTCAAATACTATTTCAGTCGGCTACGGCAAAGTTAATCCAGTTAAGATAGGGAACACTGAGCCGCTGGCATTTATCGGTGGGCCCTGCGCAATCGAAAGCAAGGAACATGCGTTTAAAGTTGCATCTATGATACAAGAGATTTGTAAAAAACATTCTATCCCATGGATATATAAATCTTGTTTTGATAAAGATTGCAGGTCATCTCCAGACAGTTACCATGGTTTAGGCTTAGATGGATTGGATATATTAAAACAAATTAGAGATGAGTTTGGGTGCCCTGTTGTTAGTGATTTTTCTAATCCTGCATGGGCAAAACCAGTTGGTGAAGTATGTGATATGGTGCAAGTTCCTGCATATTTGTGCAGACAAACTACCATACTGAAGGGAGCAGCTGAAACAGGACGTCCTATACATTTAAAGAAAGGTCAATTTATGAGCCCATGGAATATGAAAAACTCTGTAAGAAAAATTGAAGCATATGGTAATAAACAAATACTGTTGACAGATCGAGGAACGTTTTTTGGTTATAACATGCTGATAAACGACTACAGAAATTTTCCAATTATGATGGAGACAAAATACCCAGTCTGTTTTGATGCTACTCATTCAGTACAATTGCCAACATCAATGGGAAATATCTCTGGTGGTCAAAGAGAATTTATACCAACTCTAACCAGAGCGGCTGCTGGCGCAGGTATACATGCATTATTTATGGAGGTACATGATGATCCTGATAATGCAATGTCTGATGCTAATACACAGCTAGATGTCAAGTATTTAGAAAATATACTTGTCCAAGCCAAAACCATGCATGAAATTAGAATAGATTTATTTAATAAATATGGCGCAGATAATGTTAAGTGATATTAACAGTATAAAAATTACGGAAGCCATGTTTTCCACAGAAAAATTTCCTGTTATTTCTTCAACAACATTAATAAAAGAAACAATAGAAAGTATGACAAAGTTTAATATTGGTGTAGCTTGTATTGTTGAAGATAGTAATTTATTAGGTATTTTCACTGATGGGGATCTTCGTAGATTACTTTTGTCACATCAAAAACCATTTCCCGCAATTTTTGCTGATGATGTTTCAACATACATGACTAAGGCACCTTGTGTTATTCAAAAAGACGCATCAATTTTGGATGCAATAACATTAATTAATGAAAAAAAGATTTGGGATCTACCTGTATTGGATTCTAATAAACTTGTTGGTCTTGTAAATTTACATACTTTAGTTACCTATATTAATAGTCAATGAATGTTTTAGCTGTAATACCGGCTAGGTGGAAATCAAAAAGATTTCCTGGAAAACCAATTGCAAAAATTTCTGGTTTACCAATGATTGTGCACGTATATAGGCGAACTCAAGAGGCCAAAGAAGTAACAGATACTGTCATCGCAACTGATGATAAACGAATAGTTGATGTATGTAAAAAATATTCATTAAAATTTATAATGACATCAAAAAATTGTATGACAGGAACTGATAGGGTTTCAGAAGTAGCTAGGAAAATACGGGCAGATTCATATATCAATATTCAAGGGGATAGTCCTTTGGTAGATAAAGATGATATAAGCAAGATGATAAAGGCTCATTATAAATTTATAAAATTAGGGATTGATGTAACTAATTCATATGTTCTTGAAAATTCGATAGATTTCAAAGAATCAGCAAAAAATTTATCACCGCATGCATATCTCGTGCAAAAAAAGGATCAGACTATTTTAGCAATATCACGTCATGCCATACCGTATATATTTACTGGGGAAGGCAAGAAAATCACTTCTTATAAGTATAAATCACATGTTGGCATGTATGTCTTTAGCAGGGATAGTTTATTGAAATATACTAAGCTGCGACAAGGTGATATAGAAAAAGCAGAAGGAATTGAAATGCTTAGATATTTGGAAAATGGAATACAGATAGGTTGTGTAGAAATTAAAGGTGGATCACAAACAGTTGATCACAAAGAAGATATAAAAAAAATAGAAACAATGATGAGAAGAAGTTGATGAAATATATTGAAAAAAAGTTCAATTTACAAAACCAAGTGGTTGTTATAACAGGCGCTGGTGGTCACATATGTGGTGCTGTCGCGGAAGGATTTGCAAAAGCAGGGGCACGATTGGCTTTATTAGATATAAGAAAGAAAAATATTGATAAGAAAAGCTTTTTAAAGAAAATGCCAACTAAAAATTATATCTCGTTAGAATGTGATGTTACTAAGAAAGACCAAATCGTTGAATCATTTAACACTATATTAAAAAAATTTGGTGCCGTAGATATTCTTATCAATGGAAGTGGCATAAACTCTCCATCAAAATTTTTTGATATATCTGAAGATGAATGGGATAGTATTTTATCAGTAAATTTAAAAGGCACTATGTTGTGCTGTCAAATTTTTGGCAAACATATGTGCAAAAAAAGAAAGGGTTCAATTATTAATATATCATCAGTTTCATCTGGACCTCCATTATCAAAAGCTTTCACATATTCAGTATCTAAAGCTGCAATTAAAAACTTAACCCAGAACTTAGCTCGAGAATGGGCATCAGATAATGTAAGGGTAAATTCTATAAAACCTGGTTTTTTTCCAACAAAATGGAATTTAGAAAATTTTATCACCAACAAAAGAAAAAACGATATATTAAGTCACACGCCAATGCAAAGGTTTGGAAAACCCGATGAATTAATTGGGGCATTTATTTGGCTTTCTTCGGATGCTTCTAGTTTCGTGACTGGAGCTGAGATAACTATCGATGGTGGCTTTTCATCATGTACAATATGAATTATGAGTGAGTTTCAAAATAAAATTGTTGTTGTTACTGGCGGCACACAGGGTATAGGATTAGAGATTGTAAAAAAATTTCTAGCTAATGACTGCAAGAAATCGAAGTTTGACCTTTACAAGTTTTTGCAGAAGAATGAAGTAAAGGGACCTCATACAAAGAAGATTCAGGAATACTTGAATGATATTCTGGATGAGTTAGTAGAGCTTTTGGCTGGTAAAGATGACCAGTTGAATGAGGGTTATTCTTTTCTGACA
>NZWU01000043.1 GCA_002701705.1 Gammaproteobacteria bacterium | reverse complement strand
TCTGGTTTGGCAGTTTCTTCTGGTTTAGCAGTTTCTTCTGGTTTGGCAGTTTCTTCTGGTTTGGCAGTTTCTACAGTTTCTTCTGGTTTGGCAGTTTCTACAGTTTCTTCTGGTTTGGCAGTTTCTTCTGGTTTGGTTTCTGCAGTTTCTTCTGGTTTGGTTTCTGCAGTTTCTTTTGGTTTAGCTGCTGCGTCTTCTTCTGCCTTCTTAGCTCTTTTTATTTTTATTTTTTCTAATTCTTTTAATTTTGCCCTTTCCCGTTTTTTTATATTTTCAGGATCAAGTGAGTATTTTCTTAAATATTTAACACGATCACTTATTTGAGCCCCTTTACCTATCCAGTAATCAAGCCTTTCATGATTTAATTTTATTCTATCTTGTGTCTCAAGTGATGGATCATACCTGCCTATTCTCTCCAAGCATTTTCCATCTCTTTTATCCCTCTTATCTATTACCACTATGTGGTAGTATACTTTCCTCTTAGCTCCACCACGTGATAATCGTATCCTAACCATATATCTCCTCTATTAAAAACCATTGAATTATATCATTTGTTTCTTATTGGCGTTAGTTTTTTTACATAAAAATACAATAAATCTCCTATCTTAGTGTTTTTGTTAGAGAATTTGATATCATCTAAATAAAGATGTTACTACTATCAGGAAGTGTCATTATTGGGTATCTGTTATCTACGGTATACGTGCGAAATATGCTATTAGATAAACTAGTTGAAGACAGCAAAAAGATATTACTTTATTCGCTAGTATTTTTAAGTCTTATTTTATTTGGTTTTTATACTTATAGTTTGATTAGCCAGGTTAATGGTTTTAATTTCAATACTTCATTGTCATTGACTTTACTTACAATCAACTTTCTATTTTTTATGTTTATGTTTACAAAACCAATATATCATCTTGGGTTAGTTCTTTTCCCCATCACAGTTTTTATAATATTAATAACCATTTTTTATAGAACCGATAATGCCCCAATTGGTTTTGCAGACAATAATCTACAAATTCATATCCTTGCTTCATTTACGTCTTATGGGTTTCTTGGATTAGCTGGAATCGAAGCTGTTCTACTTTTTAGGCAAGAAAAAAAATTGCGGCACGTTAAAGATTCTTCACTTGCAATATCTTTGCCACCGATTGAAGTTATGGAAAAAGTTATGTTTGATTTGATTGTTATTGGCTTCATCTTACTTACGGTTTCATTATTAAGTGGAGCTCCATTTATTTTAGGAGACAATAATTTCTTTTTGATGCAAAAGATAATATTTTCTTTGATTGCCTGGATAACTTTTGCTTATTTACTTTTCAAAAGATTTTCTAGTGGGGTTAGAGGCAAAAAAGCAGCTCACTTAACATTAAGTGGAATTACTTTTTTGTTTATTGCATATTTAGGCACCAGACTGTTTTTTGAACTGTTTTAACCAAATGATATTTTAATAATTTTAAATAGATGCATACTCTCACAATAGAAAATTTATTCATACTCCTTGTATTGCTCCTTTTCTTGTCAGCTTTTTTTTCTGGATCTGAAACTTCATTAATGAGTGTTAATAGGTATAAATTAAAGCATAAATATAAAAAAGGAAGCAAATCCGCAAAAAGAGTCTTATATCTTTTAAATAATCCAGATAGAACCTTAAGTTTAATTCTTCTGTTGAATAACTTTGTTAATATACTTGCTTCTGCAATTACTACACTTATAGCAATAAAGCTCTATGGTGAAACAGCCATAGCGGCCTCAGCAGGTATATTGACTTTTGTAATTCTTATTTTTTCTGAAGTTACTCCTAAAACTTTTGCTGCCTTATATCCTGATAAGATAGCATATCCTGTTTCTTTATTTTTCTATCCTATGTTAAAACTCTTCTATCCCATAATAGCAATAATAAACTTTTTCTCCCGCATACTTCTTGGGATNTTNGGTATAAATCAGAAAAATAAATCCTATGAGCTGTTAACAAGAGATGAAATTAAAACAATTGTAACTGAATCAAGTGATCGAATACCAAAATATTATGAAGATATGATTGTTAATATGCTTGATCTTGAAAAGGTTAAAGTAGAGGATGCCATGGTTACTAGAAATGAGATAATAGCTATAAATATTGAAGATGATATGGAGAAAATCTCAAAAGAAATTCTTGGTTATCAACATACAAGAATTCCTATTTATAAAAAAGAACTTAATTCACTCAAAGGGTTCTTACATAAAAGAAGAGTAATAAAAATGTTAGTGGAAGGCGGCNTCACAAAAGAAAAAATTTTAATTAACTTAAATCCAGCCTATTTTATACCTGANGATACTTCCTTAACAACTCAATTAATAAATTTTAAAAGAGAAAAAAAGAGAATAGGCTTTGTTGTGGATGAATATGGTGATGTTAAGGGATTGGTAACATTGGATGATATTCTCGAGGAAATTGTTGGTGAGTTTAGCTACGATGATGATAAGGAAAAAGATATTCTCCGCATCAGTGATAATACATATCTTATTGATGGGTCGGTTCAAATCAGAGAAATAAATAGGATTCTTAACTGGAAACTTCCTGAATCTGAAGTAAAAACCATAAATGGATATATATTAGAATGCCTTGAAGATATTCCTGAAAAGGGTAAATTTTTTAAAAAAAATGACTATACGTTTGAGATAATGAAGGTTAATAATAATTTTGTAAAGAATGTAAAGATAACTAAAAAAATAGTATCATGAAAAGAATATGAATAAAAAATCTAAAAACCCGCTATCTACATTTGAAAATGATCTACAAAAAATGCAAACAATACTTGAAGATATAGAGTCAAATGAATTAAACCTTGAAGAAACTATCGAAAAATATAAATTAGGTATTGAGCTTTCTAAAAGATGCCAAAAAGCTTTAGAAGAAGCTCAACAAAAAATTAAAATAGTTTCTAACGAACAAAAAAAATAATAAGAATGAAAGATAAATATCCAGTCCTTGATAAAATTGACTTCCCATCTGATTTAAGACTGTTGGCTCCAGAAGAATTACTT
The DNA here is from genome assembly GCA_002701705.1 of Gammaproteobacteria bacterium. Lineage (GTDB taxonomy): Bacteria > Pseudomonadota > Gammaproteobacteria. The sequence goes on along the minus strand of NZWU01000043.1, from coordinate 32,487 downwards.
GTNTTATCTGAAGAAATTAGAAATTATATTATTGAGTCAGTTTCTATAACTGGTGGGCATCTTGCAGCTGGTCTTGGAACCGTTGAATTAACAATAGCATTGCATTATATCTTTGATACACCTAAAGATAAGATTATCTGGGATGTTGGNCACCAATGCTACCCTCATAAAATTCTAACTGGTAGAAAAAATCTTATGCCAACACTAAGAAAAAAAGATGGAATTTCTGGATTTCTCAAAAGAAATGAAAGTGAATACGATTGTTTTGGGGCTGGGCATTCAAGTACTTCTATTAGTGCAGCTGTTGGTTTTGAAATTGCCTCCAAATTGAATAACGATGATGACAAAGTTATTGCTGTAATTGGTGATGGTGGGCTCACAGCAGGGATGGCTTATGAAGCACTAAGCCATGGCGGAGGCATCAAATCAAATTTACTTGTTGTTTTAAATGATAATGAAATGTCAATTTCACCGAATGTTGGCGCTATACATAAATATCTGACAAGAATTTTAACTGGAAAAACATATTCGGCAATAAGAGAAGGTAGCAAACATGTCCTTAGTAAAATAAAAGCTTTTGAAACTATTGCAAAAAAAGTAGGTTCAAAAGCTAAAAGTTTTATAACACCTGGATTGCTATTTGAAGAATTGGGTTTTAAATATTTTGGTCCAGTTGATGGGCATGATTTGGGAGATCTTATAGAAATTTTTTCTAATTTGAAAGATAGAAAAGGACCTAGAATTCTTCATTTAATGACCAGAAAAGGCAAAGGATATAAACTAGCTGAGAAAAACCCAGTTAGTTATCATGGTGTTACTCCTTTCAATCCCTTAACAGGTAAAACTAAAACTAATAAACTTAAAAATAAATTAACATATACACAAATCTTTAGCCGATGGTTGGATGAAATGGCTCGAGCAAATGAAAAGCTAGTCGTAATTACACCAGCTATGAGAGAAGGATCCGGTCTTGTGGAATTTGAAAAGAATTTTCCTGATAGATATTTCGATGTTGGGATTGCTGAACAACACGCATTAACCCTAGCAGGTGGTCTAGCTTGTAATAAGATAAAACCTGTTGTTGCGATATATTCAACTTTTTTACAACGGGCATATGATCAACTTATACATGATGTAGTCATTCAAGAGTTGGATGTTTTATTAGCCATCGACAGAGCAGGAATTGTTGGTGCAGATGGAGAAACCCATCAAGGAATTTATGATATTTCTTTTTTAAGAATTTTACCAAAAATGTTAATTATGACTCCATCTAATGAACAGGAACTTTGGAAAATGCTAACTACAGGATTTAACTACCACGGTCCGTCAGCAGTTAGATATCCAAGAGGTTATTCATTAGGTATAGATTTAAATCTTGATTTGAAAGAAATTAAACTTGGTAAAGCAAAAGTTGTTAGAAAAGGCACTAGCATTGCCTATCTAGTTTTTGGAACTTTACTTAATACAGTGCATTCTGTTGCAGATGAACTTGATGCAACAGTAATAGATATGCGCTTTGTAAAACCTTTAGATATAAATTTAATTGATGAGATATGTCTAAATCATGATTATATAATAACAGTAGAAGAAAATGTAACACTTGGAGGGGCAGGCTCTGCTGTTAATGAAGCAATTTTAAATCTTTATAATCAACCAAAGTATAATAGAGCTCCTAAAGTATTTAATTTAGGCATTCCAGATAAGACTATTATGCATGGAGTACAAAGTGAACTGCTTGCTGATGTAGGGTTAGATGAAGAAGGAATAAAAAAAACTACATTAAATTTAGTGGAAGAAAATGTTATTTTCAAAAAAAGTTAATATAATATTATTAGGGGGATAAGATTTATACTTTAACTATCAAAACAGAGTTTTCGTCAGCTCATATTCTCAATGGTCATAAGGGAGATTGTAAGCGAATGCATGGGCATAATTGGAAAGTAGAAGTTGAGGTATTAGGGAATAAACTTGATAATATTGGAATGGTAATAGACTTCAAAGATATAAAAAATTCTGCAAAAGAAGTTGGGAAAAAGCTTGATCATCAGTTCTTAAATGATTTAACGCCATTTAAAGAAAATAATCCTACAGCAGAAAATATTGCTAAATACTTCTACTCAGAATTGTCAACAATGATTAATACTAATGATATCAGATTAAAATCAATTAAATTATGGGAAACAGATAAATATGCTGTAGAATATATGGAGTAAGACAATGGCTACAAATAAGAAAAATATGAAAATTATTGGTGAGGCTTCTAAAATACCTGATATACAGGGATTGGCGGATACTAGAAATTTACCAATTAATAAAGTCGGTATAAAAGACATACTCCACCCAATTATTATTAAACAAAGATCTGGAAATAAACAATCAACGATTGCTCAATTTAATATGTATGTAGACCTTCCACATGATTTCAAAGGTACCCACATGTCACGTTTTGTTCAAATTCTTAATCAACACGAAGAACAAATAACTGTTCACTCATTTAAAGAAATGATGGAAGAAATGTGTGAACTTTTGGAAGCTAAGTCAGGGCATATTGAGATGTCTTTCCCATATTTTATAAATAAAGCTGCGCCCGTAACTAAAGTTAAAAGCTTATTAGATTATAATGTTACCTTTATTGGAGAAATTAAAGATAATGATCCTACTTTAAAAGTCAAAGTGTTGATTCCAGTAACCAGCTTATGTCCTTGTTCAAAAAAAATCTCTTCTTATGGAGCCCATAATCAGCGCTCTCATGTGACAGTTACGGTTACGATAAATGATTTCATTTGGATTGAAGAACTAATCGATATTGTTGAGCAAGAAGCTTCTTCAGAACTGTATGGCCTTCTTAAAAGACCAGATGAAAAATTTGTGACTGAATTAGCTTATGATAATCCAAAATTTGTTGAGGATATGGTTAGAGATATCGCAGTTCATCTTGATAAAGATGAGAGGGTTATGGAGTATATTGTAGAATCAGAAAATTTTGAATCAATACACAATCATTCTGCATACGCACAAATTCATAACATCAAAAAAGACTAATCACCTTAGATCCGCGTGTAAACCTCTGATGATCTCTTCTGAAGGCTGACTTACAGTATTTACAAAACTTTCATTTTGCACTTCAATGGTGGTTCCTAGTTGTTCTACTACAAGTACTACATGGAAAACTTCACTCACAGGCTCATTCCAAAACATCAAATCATCAAAAAAAGATTTCTCTTCATTATTTCTTTCATTCAGAGAAACCTTTATGACACCTTCATTCCGATCAGCTGAAATAATGTTTATACCCAAAATCTCAAGCGATCCTATAACTCGGGGATAAACTCTTTCATATGCATCTGAAATGAAAAGGGTGTGTAAGCCATCCTCGTCAACATTCATGACTGATTTATTTCTCAAACCTGTTGATTTTACAACTGTGAGTCCTCTTGATTTTGCTTCTTCACCACCCAAATAAATATATAATCTGGATGTCATTTCTGTTTCAAGTTCAGGATCTCTTAATCTATTTTGCCATCTAAATTCATCTTCACCATCAGTCATATATTCTTTCCCATAATGTGTAATTATGAGATTAATCTCTTCCTCTTTAAAAACCATTCTTGTTTTATAACTATCGCGTGTATCTGGACTAACAAGGAGAGGAACATATCTCCCAACAATACGCTGTATAGTTCCAAGTTGTGCTTCGCTTAAGTTTTCTAGATAGTCTGTCTTCATAATACCTAAAGCCATATTTTGTTCTGATATTCTAAATCCTTCCTCTCTCCAAAATGATTCTATTTTCAACCAAAGCTTTTCCTTACTAATATTTTTTAAAGACAAAAATGAGTCTCTTCCTGACCGAACTAATTTAATATCATTAAGTTCTGTGTCTACAGTAAATAATTCCATACCTCTTGTATTAACAAGTTCCGGTACAGTGATAGAATTTGGAGAAGTTGGATTTATTAAATCTGGAGGCATTTCTAAATCAGATTGAGTAGCATCATATGTGTAGTCTCTTTTATAAACTACAAGTTCTTCTCTTTCTTTAGACATCACCTCTGCAACATAGTCTTGTAGTGTTGTGCAACTGGTTAATAGCATCAAGCACGCAGTAGTTAAAAGGTAACTAAATTTAATATGAATCTTCATAATTACTTTTTAGTTATTATATCAGTTTTGATAAGTGAATCTTCAAGTATTTTTTCTAACTTTTTATCTAACCAAGTAAGTGGCAATCTTATTCCTTTTTTTATAAAACCCATTCGATGTAGTGCCCATTTCACAGGAATTGGATTAGATTCAATAAAGAGATTATCATGCAGGATATCAAGTTTGTTATTAATTATTTTTGCTTTTTCTGTTTCTCCATTAATCGCATGCATACACATTTGATGCATTTGGAGAGGAGCTATATTTGCAGTCACTGAAATATTTCCTTGAAAACCTAAAATTAAATCCTCCATGGAAGTCTTATCATCGCCACTAAAAACTGATATGTTTTGAGCACACTTATCTAATAATTCTTTTGAACGTTGATGGTCTCCCGAAGCTTCTTTGATTCCAATAATATTTGGATGTTTGCTTAATCGAAGAACAGTATCAGGTTGCATATCTACAGCCGTTCTTCCAGGTACATTATAAAGTATTTGAGGTATGGATACTTCATCTGCAATTTTTAAAAAATGATAATACAAACCATCTTGAGTAGGCTTGTTGTAATATGGTGTTACCAAAAGACATGCATCAGCACCTAAATCTTTAGATTTTTGTGTTAGCTCAATTGCTTCACTAGTAGAATTTGCTCCCGTTCCAGCAATAACAGGAATTCGTTTATTTACAATATTTACGGTTGCTTGAATTACTTGGGAGTGTTCTTCAAAATCAAGCGTAGCAGATTCTCCTGTTGTTCCAACAGAAACAATCGCATCTGTTTCATTAGCAACATGGAAATTAATTAGATTTTCTAATGAATCAAAATCCAATGAGCCATCCTCATTCATTGGTGTAGCAATTGCTACCATACTACCTTTAAACATAGTTTCCTCTTAAAAAGATAAAATCATACCTCTACTTTTGTTATAGGCCAAATATTAATTAAAGTATTTAGAAAAACTGCAAGAGGTATTGCAAAAAATACTCCCCACAAACCCCATATAGAGCCAAAGAACAATATTGCAATTAGTATTGCTAGCGGATGTATATTAACTGCATCAGAAAATAAAATTGGCACTATTATATTTCCATCGACCACTTGTATAATAAGGTGTCCAATAATCACATACCAAAACTCCGCAGAAGTCCCCCATTGAAAATAACCAACTAAGATAATTGGTATTGTGGCAGCAAACGCACCAATATATGGAATAATTACTGAAACACCACATATGAAACTCAATAACAGAGAATATTTTAAACCTAACATAATGAAAATAACAAAAGATGCAGCCCAAACAATTACTATTTCAATAAATTTGCATCTTATATAATTGCCAATTTTTAAATCTAGCTCTTTTGATGCCTTTCTAGACAGATCAAGTTTTTCAGGAAAAAATTTTTTAAACCAAATAAAAATATTTTCTTTATCATATAGTATAAAAAAAATTAGAATTGGGACTATAAAAATATAAATAATTGTTTCAAATATATCTCCAGCAGAAGATAAAGAATATGCCACAACTGATTTTCCTAATGAACTCATTTCAGTATTCAATGCAATAAAGATATTATCTAATTGCTCTGGTGAAAATATTCCAGTAGCCATTTCTTTTCCCTTTTCAACCATTTTTGGTAATGATTGGAGCAGAACAGAAAGTTGATCTAACATTGCAGGGAGTAATAAAAATATCAAACTTAAAAAAACAGCTATAAAAAAAGAGTAGACCAATATAACAGCGGACTTTCTTTGTACCTCAGCATAATCAAGAAATCTTTGGACAAGTCCTTCAAGCATATACGCTAATATTATAGCAACTAAAATAGGTGCTACTGTTTCGACTAAGATGTAGAGAATTAAAACAGTAAATAAGATAATCAAAGCAAATGATGCTTGATTAGGTTCTGTTAAATGAGTGTTGTACCAATCTTTGAAAAATTTAAACATGCTCGTAATTCTTGGTTACCTTTTACCTCAAATTGATTATCCTATAATACCTATAAACATGTTAAACTAAAATAAGTATTTACAATATAATCAATAAATACTAATTTATTTTATTATAATGAAAACTTCAAACTTCCCTATATTTACTCAAAAAGATATTACATCTGAAGCTGAACTTATCAGTCATAAATTGATGATAAAAGCTGGGATAGTTAGACAGCTTACTTCTGGCCTCTATACATGGCTACCCTTAGGTCATCGTATATTAGAAAAAATAAAAATGATAATTAGGGAGGAAATGAATGCTATTGGTTCAACAGAAATTCTTATGCCATTGATTCAGCCTGCAGAGTTATGGAAAGAATCAAACAGATGGGAAGAATACGGACCTGAGTTGTTAAGAATAAATGACAGGCACAAAAGAGAGTTTTGTTTTGGTCCTACATTTGAAGAAGTTATTACTGATTTGATTAGGAAAGAAGTATCAAGTTATAAACAGTTACCTATCAACTTATTTCAGATATCAACAAAGTTTAGAGATGAAATTAGACCTAGGTTTGGAGTAATGAGGGCAAGGGAATTTATCATGAAGGATTCCTATTCATTTCATAGTAGTGAACAATGTCTTAATGAAACATATAAAAAATATTCATCTGCCTATGAAAATATTTTTAAGAGGTTAATGCTTAATTATACCATCGTGGAAGCAGATAGTGGAAATATTGGAGGTAATGAATCTCATGAATTTCATGTAATAGCAGATTCGGGCGAGGATGATCTTTTATTGGATGAGTCAACTCAGGGAATGAATGTTGAAATAGCTAAAATTAAATATGGAGAAACGGATGTACAAAAAATTATTAATGAAAATAATTTGAAACATGTTAAGGGTATTGAAGTAGGCCATATCTTTAAACTAGGAGACAAATACAGTTCTAAAATGAAAGCAGAAATAACAACAAAAGAATCAGAAAAAATTAACTTATTAATGGGTTGTTATGGTATTGGTGTCTCAAGAATAGTTGCTGCTGCAATTGAACAAAATAACGATGAAAAAGGAATAATTTGGCCTTCGTCTATAAGTCCATTCGATGTTGCTCTGATAGAAATTGACGGACATAAAGATAAATTAGTTCGTAACTTTTCAGCTGTTGTTTACCAAAAGATGCAAGACTCAAATATTGATGTTATTTACGATAACAGAGAATTGAAATTGGGAAATAAATTAAATGATTGGGAGTTAATGGGAATACCAAAAGTTTTGATTATAGGGCCTAAAGAAACAAAAAATAATATTGTGACATTGAAAGATCGCGTAAAGGAAACCAAAACCGAGCTTCATGTTGATAATATCTGTGACGTGATTCTACAACGATAATTCATAATAACTGTCTAGCTACTCAAAATAATGATAAGAGTTTTTTTGTTTATTATGCTGTTCAATTGCCATATTTGCCTGATTTAATGCTTCGGTCGCAAGATTAATAGATTTTGTATAATCCTTTTTTTTATGAAGGTTTTTGGCTTTTTTTATTAGTTTTCTTGTCCCTCGCCATTCATTTTTTAATTTCTTAGCTCTATCATTTGCTGCTTTAGCTTTAGAAATTAGAGTTTGTGACATTTGTTCATTAGCATTTACTGTTTTTTCAGCTAAAACAAATTGCGTCGTAAATATTAATATAAAAACTATGAATAATTTTTTCATTTTAATCTAATAAAAACTTCTGGTCTTTTTCTTCCTGATAACCAATAATCCACATGCCTCTACTCATTGCATGTTTAATAGCTTTAGCTTTTTCTGATTTAGTAAACTTATCTGCAACAAGTAAATTTTGTCCAGGAAAAATCAAATCAGCATCATATATTCTATCACTATTCATCTTATATAAAAGAGGCCAAAGCAATGGATTATTATAATATTTTGAAGAAATTTTCCAGAGGGACTCATAAACCTTAACAATATGATATTTTTTTTGTGGAATCGGTTTTTTGGAGAAGGATACCGTGCCTTCTATTGAACCATAACCAACGCTTAAGGATGAACAAGATTTTAAAAATAAAACAATTATAAAAAATAGTATTTGTTTCCTAAAAAGTTTTATTTTAATGCTCATATGGAATATCCTATAAATTATGGCTGACATTCTAATTCTATATTACTCAGTAAATGAATCAACAAAAAAAATGGCAAGGCTAATTGCTCGTGGTGTTGAGATGGTTGATGGAGCTGATGCAACCTTGAGGACAGTATCTAATGAGGAAACAAAAGATAATACATCTGATCCTCTTGTTGAAATTAATGATTTGAAAAATTGTTCTGGGTTGATTTTAGGTAGTCCAACACATTTTGGGAATATGGCTGCACCTTTAAAATCGTTTATTGATAAAACAACTGCCGAATGGTTTAATGGAACGCTAGCTGGCAAGCCAGCAGGTGTATTCACTTCAACTAGTAGTTTACATGGAGGACAAGAAACCACTCTTGTATCAATGATGTTGCCTTTAATCCATCATGGAATGATTATAGTTGGAGTGCCCTACACAGAGAAAAAATTAGCATCAACAAAAAGTGGCGGTACCCCATATGGACCTAGCCATGTATCTTATAATAATTCTCAAGACATAACAGATGATGAAAAAGAAATTTGTTTGTCTTATGGAAAAAGAATCGCCGAACTGGTCATTAAACTAAATTCCTAACTAGATTTTAAATCAATTATTTTTTTTATGAAAGGAATTGTAATTTTCTTCTTTAAAGATAAAGATTTCTGATCTAAATATTTTATTGAATTACATAAATAATATAACTCTCGCTTGAAATGAGTAATTATATAGTCACAAACTAAAGGCGACAACGATAAACCTCTTTCCTGAGCATATTGTTTTAAAACCTTAATTTTATCTAAATCATCTAGATCATTAATTTTAAAGTTAAGTCCACACGACAATCTTGATAAAAGATCAGGGATTTGAAATTTAATATTTTTAAGATTAGATGTAGAAGTTAAGAGTATGCTCTTCTTATCTAAAATAAATTCATTTACGAGTGAGAATATTTTTTCTTCAATATCATAATTTTTTAATAATAAATCAATATCATCTATAATCAGCAAGGAAAAAGAATCTGTTTTATTGTCTAAAGACTCTGCATTATCCATATTCAAATAAAAAGTATTCCTCATTGATTTTTCAGTTGCTCTACATAAGTGCGTTTTACCAGATGATTTCTTACCACAAATTGAAATGATATTAGTAAAATCCTCATCTGAAAAGGAGGTCAAAGATTTAATAATTGCCCCATTATTTCCATGAATAAAATTATCAAATGTCTTTTCTGATACAAAACTAAAATCTATAGGTATTTGATTATTGCTAAAGTTTGCTTTCTTCATAAATGTGTATATATCTAGTAGATTAATATATAATCAAATGCATAGAATTTAAACATGAAAAAAAGTCTTAAAAAGATAACTTATGTAAATTCAGGGGTTAATATAGCAAAAGCCGAGAGGTTGATACAGAATTTTAGCAGAACTAATTCTAATAATGACCCAAATATCATCGAGGGTATTGGAGGTTTTGCTAGTCTATATAAATTAAATGTTAAGAAGTTTATTAATCCAATTATTGTTTCTAGCACAGACGGAGTAGGAACTAAACTAAAATTAGCAAACATCATAAATGAGCACAGATATATTGGACAAGATCTGGTAGCAATGTGTGTTAATGATGTTATTACTTCTGGTGCTACACCGCTATTCTTTCTTGATTATCTTGCCACAGGAAAACTAGATCTGAAGCTACATCAAATTGTTCTTAAAAGTATAGGAACTGCATGCAAAAAAATTAAAATACCATTAATCGGTGGAGAAACTGCAGAAATGCCTGGAATGTATAATAAAAGTGAATATGATTTGGCAGGGTTTTGTGTTGGGATTGTAGATAAAAAAAATATAATAAACACAAAAAATATCAAAAGCGGTAATATTATTATAGGTTTAAGTTCATCGGGCATTCATTCAAATGGTTTCTCTCTAATAAATAAGTTAATATCTTCCAAGCGCTTATCATTAAGAAAAAAGTTTGGTTCAAAAACATTGAAAGAATTATTAATAAAACCAACAAAGCTATATGTTGATATTATTCGTAAAATAAAAAATAAAATAAAAATAAATGGAGCAGCGAATATTACTGGTGGTGGTTTAACTGGAAATATTCCAAGAATTATTCCTAATGGACTCAAAGCAGAGATATTGTTAGACAATTGGAAGATACCTGAAATCTTTTCATATATACAGCAACAAGCTAATTTAAATACAAAAGAAATGTTAAAGACATTGAATTGTGGTATTGGTATGATAGTTGTAATTGACAAAAAAGAAGTACTCAAAACTAAAAATTTGTTGAAAAGATTGAATTGTCAATCTAAAGTAATTGGTTATATTACAAAATCTACAAACAAAGAAAAAATTTCTTATGGGTAAGATGAAAGCAGTAGTATTGTTATCCGGCAATGGTAGCAATTTCAAAAATATATTAGATCGCATCAAGGACGGTTACCTCAATATGGAAATATGTGCTGTTATATCAGATAATGAAAAAGCATATGGGCTTCAAAGAGCCAAAGATGAAAATATTAAAACTTTTTCATTAAAAGATAATATCAATGATGATTTAAATAAATTTTTAGATAAAATTGATTTGGATCTTATAATTTTAGCTGGCTACATGAAAATCTTACCGCCAGATATTGTAGATAAATATAATGGTAAGATTTTAAATATACACCCATCACTGTTGCCTAAGTATAAGGGAATGAATACACACCAACGCGTTATTGAAGATAAAGAGTCTTTTCATGGAGCAACTGTACACTTTGTGACAGATAAGTTAGATGGAGGACCATTAATCTTACAACAAAAAATTAGTGTCGATGCTAAAGACACAGCAGAAACACTAAAAGAAAAAGTTCATTGTGCTGAATATTCTATCTATCCACTAGTCATTAAGTGGTATATAGATGGGCTTTTAGAACAAAGTGAAAATAATTTTTTATTTAAAGGGGAAAAAATTGAGTCGCCAATTCAAGATATCTCAAATATTAAATAAAATATTTTTTTTCTTTATTTTTTTTCTTCCTCATGAATTATTAGCCAGTCCATGTGGAAACCCAAACAATATAGTGATAGGTGAAGGTTCAGGATTCATAGCTACATATGATTTAAAAAAAAGTAATATTACTTTTGGTACTAATACAAATATATTTCATAGAATTTCTGACAACCTCTATAGTTTCAATATATTTGCTTGCACATCAGGCATATTTAAACTCAAGAAAGACGATAGAAAAGAAACTTCCTTATTTGAGATTAATAATGGCGAAGTAGAGACATCTAGTTATAGTTTTAATAGAGTATTAAAAGGTCGTACTGATAAAGTAGCTACAACTTTTAATGTAACAGATCCGAGTGGGAAAAAGTTGTGGCCTGATGGAAAATGTCTTTCACACAGTGCAATCCAGAATAAAGATGGGGAGCAGGAAGTAAAGCACAAAAATTCAAATTGTAGAGCTTTAGATAGATTATCAGTTCAAATTGACTATCAAGAAAAATTAAAATCTGGAAAATATGATGTTAATTATTTTGTCATTGATAAAGGCAGAGATAGAAAGTATATTTTCAAACTTGTTGATACCCAAGTAATAGATACAATTTTTGGTAAAACAGAAACTATATTAATTAAGAAGATTATTGAGGGCAATAAAAGAAATACTTTAACATGGTATGCAATTAATCATGCATTTATTCCAGTAAAGATTGAACAATATAGAAAAAAGACTCTGAAGTTTACAGCTTATCTGACAAGCTATACTGATTAACTGAAGAATTATGTTTTACGAAGTCTTAAAGAATTGATTTTTATAAACCCTTCTGCATCTTGCTGATTGTAATCACCAGAATCAGATTCAAATGTTGATAAATCTTTACTGTATAAGGATTTAGGCGATTTCCTTCCCATTACTATGACGTTTCCTTTAAATAATTTTATTTTCACAACTCCATTTACATTTTTTTGGGTTTTGTCAATAAGGCTTTGTAAGGATAATCTCTCTGGACTAAACCAATAGCCATTGTAAATCAATCTAGCATATTTATTCATTATGTCTTCTTTGAGATGCATTATCTCTCTATCTAAAGTTATAGATTCGATTGCTTTATGTGCTTTGTGATATATTGTTCCTCCAGGTGTTTCATAGCAACCCCTAGATTTAATGCCAACGTAACGATTTTCAACAATATCAACTCTCCCTATTCCATGCTTACAAGCAAGAGTATTTAATTTATTAAGTATTTTTGCTGGCGACAAAGTATGATTATTAATTTTGATTAGGTCTCCATTCTTAAATGTGAGATTTATAACATCTGCTTTGTTTGAAGCCTTATGTAATGATTTGGTTCTCAGCCACATTGAGTCATCAGGGCTTTCCCATGGGTCTTCAAGAACTCCACCTTCATATGAGGTATGTAAAATATTTGCATCCATTGAGTAAGGGCTTTTTTTACCTGCATCATAATCAATAGAAATATTGTGTAATCTAGCATACTTTACTAAATCATTTCTGGATTTAAATTTCCATTCTCTCCAAGGCGCTATTATTTTGATCTTTGGATTCAAAGCGTAGGCTGAAATCTCAAACCTTACTTGATCATTGCCTTTTCCTGTTGCTCCATGACAAATATGAGTAGCTTTTTCTTTTTTTGCAATCTCAATCAATCTTTTACTAATAAGTGGTCTAGCAATTGAGGTGCCTAGAAAATATTCACCTTCATAAACAGCATTGGATCTAAACATGGGATAAACATAATCTCTTACAAAAAGTTCTTTTAAGTCTTCGATATATATCTTACTTATACCAAGCTTCGCTGCTTTTCCCTTAGCCTTTTTTATTTCAGAGCCCTGTCCAATATCTGCGGTAAATGTAATTACTTCACATTGATAGGTTTCATTGAGCCACTTGGCAATAACTGAGGTATCTAATCCGCCTGAATAAGCTAAGACAACTTTTTTAACTTTCATCTACAACGTCTTCACTTTGGCCTTTAGGTTTAACCCATTTAAACCCAGTATTTGTTGATTCTTTTTTCCAAAAAGGTGCCTCTGATTTTAGAGACTCCATGATTTCTCTTGTAGCATTAAAAGCATTATCCCTATGTTCAGACCATGTAGCAACGAGCACTATTGGATCAGTTGGTTTAAGCAACCCAACTCTATGGATAACTAAACCATCAATTATTTTAAACTTCTGTATAGAATCGTCGACTAGTTTGGTTAAATATTTCTCAGTCATCCCAGGGTAGTGTTCTAACTCCATACTCTTGATATCTTTGTCATCATTGAAGTCTCTCATTGTCCCCAAAAAAATTGAAGAAGCCCCAATTTTGGCATCATTTTGAAGCTGATTTTTCTTATAATCAACCAACATTTCCCACGGATCAAATTGTTCTTTTATAATTTCTATTTTCATAATTAACCGCCAGTCACAGGAGGAAAAAATGCTAATTCATCGCCATCTTTTAAAACATGTTCGATATTAACGTATTCATGGTTAACTGCTACTAAAATATTTTGAGGCATTTTACTCCCATTTGTTATTAGGTTCCAAATTTCTTTTGCAGTCATGCCTTTGCCTATATCAATTCTTTCCGAATCCTTTCCTATCAAATCTCTGATATTAGCGAAATACTTGACGTATATTTTCATATATTTGCACGTGTATAATAATTATAAAATTAACGATAATCAACCAAATTAATCATTTATGGCAAAAATTCTAAAAACTACTCTGACTTTTATTTAGGTTTTTAATTTTTTGCTCTATTCCCAAACATTACACCAATGCTAATGGCAACATAACAAACGATTGCGAACATCCAGTTACCAAATACTACCCCCGGATAAAAAGGTGCAAGAGGAAAAAACATTGCTGTTACAAGAAACCACCCGAGAAAGCTAACAGGGCCATAATCTGGAAATACTTGTAGAAGTAACTCATAGCTAGCCAGATAACCAGCTAAAATCGCAATTAAATAAGAAAAATAACTTAAATATTTATACAACATATGGGTATAGTAACCACCAATATAAGACATTTCAACATTGTTAGGTTTATTTGTGTAGATTCACTTCAAATAAATCTATTGTTTTTCTAACTTTCTTGACTGATTGGCTAAAACAATACCAATAACAAAAGATCCATAGCATATTACTGACAAAGTCCATTCACCAAGAAACAAAGCAGGATATAGAGGAAGGAGATAAAAAAGCTCTAAAGTAAAAAAAAACCAAGCTGCGTACACTATTACTGTCAGGAAATCAAAACCATAGTATGGCCATACTTCCGACAATAATTGAAAACTTGCGACAAAACCCGCTATAAATCCAATTGCATAACAGATGTTACTGAGGATTTTGTAAAACATTGAATTTTTTCAACCGCCAATATATGACATTTCAATTTTATTTCTTTTATTTTTATTATTTCTGTCAAAATACCTTAGTTCAGAGTACCTATCATCTCTTTCTCCCCAAAAAGATTTAAAAAAAGTAAGAATCTTTTCATCATTTTGTTCATTACGTAGTATTTCTCTAAAATCATAACCTTCTGTAGAAAAGAGACAGGTATAAAATTTCCCATCTGCTGATAACCTTCCTCTCACACAAGTAGAGCAAAAAGGTTTTGAAATTGATGATATAAATGCTAATTCAGCAGTATTGTCGGTAAATTTCCATTTTTCTGCCGTAGCATTTTCTTCTTGAGTCATCTGAATCAATGAATATTTTTGCTTAATTGTTTTAATAATTTCATCAGAAGTCATAACTCTTTTTTTATTCCAATTATTAGTTTCTCCAACATCCATATATTCAATAAATCTCAATTGTATTCTTGAATCTTTGAAATTATCAATCATGTTAATTATATCTGAATCATTAATTCCCCTAACAACAACCATATTTATTTTAACAAACCCAAAGTGTTGTATTGCTAAATCAATTGCATTCATAACCTTTGAATGATTTATATTTGAACTATTAAGGCTCTTACGAGTAATTTCTGATAGGGAGTCTAAACTAATTGTAATTTCGTTTAACCCGCTTTCCTTAAGTTTATGAGCAACCTCCTTATCAAACAATGAACCATTAGTTGTCATTGCAATTTTATGAATATGAGAACATGAGCTAATTCCTTCTACCAGCTTTTCTACATTCTTTCTGAGTAGAGGTTCTCCACCTGTCAGCCTAATTTTTTTCAATCCAGCTGACTGAAAAATTTTAACACTTCTTATAATTTCCTCAAACGTTAGCAATTCATCTCTTCGAAGAAATTGATAGTCTCTGCCAAAATTTTCTTTGGGCATACAGTATTTGCATCTAAAATTACATTTATCTGTGACAGATATTCTTAGATATTCAAACTTTCTGTTTAATTTATCTAAATTTTCCCTTTGCATACCTTACAATTACCATCCTTTACTAATTTGATTACTTTATAATTTGAAAACTTCATGTCAATTACTAGTAATTTACTTTGCAAAGATTCACCAATATCAAGTAAAACTTTTATAGCTTCTGTTGCTTGTATCGACCCAATGATTCCGGTTAGGCTTGATAAAACTCCTTGCTCAACACAACTGGTAGATTCATTATCTAAATCTCCATAAAGACAATTGTAGCAGGGCATATCATCTAAATCATTTCTAAAAACAGATACCTGGCCCATCATTTGAATTGCTGCTCCCATTATTAATGGTTTTTTTGTCTGCAGTGTAAGTTTATTCAGTATACTTCTTGTTTCAAAATTATCTGTTGCATCAATAATTAAATCGATATCCTTAAATATATTGGGTTTTGTCTTGAGGTTAATTTCTGTATCTAATTTGTGGATAGTGATATTTGGATTAAGCGCAGTCATTTTATCATATGCAACATCAACTTTTCTTTTTGCTAAATCATCATTTGTGTAAAGAATTTGTCTTTGCAAATTAGTTATATCAACTTCATCTTTGTCCACTATAGTTATTTCCCCTATTCCTGATGAACTCAGATAATAGCCAATTGGACACCCTAGTCCACCTAAGCCAATCAGCGCAACATGTTTGTTTAATAATTGATTTTGACCCTGAATGTCTATTTCTGGAAGAAGTATATGCTTGTTATACCTCATCAAATCTTCATCAGTTAAATCAAACTTATTTTTTTCTATTTTTCTCATTAAACTTATCAAGTTGTTCCTTAGTTGCCTCTTTTTGATACTTCTCTTTATATTCAGAATAAGGCATTCCATAAACTAGCTCTCTTGCTTCATCATAAGTCAACTTCTTCCCTAATTTTTCAGCTTCTGACATATACCATTTTGATATACAATTACGACAAAAGTTTGCTAAATTCATCATGTCAATATTTTGCACATCAGGATTTTTTCTTAAATGATCGAGAATCTTCAGAAATGTAGCAGATTCTATTTTCAACTTTTTAGCCATTGCAAGTTTATCATCATATAACATATTTCACCTCTTCTATCTATAATATATTATATCAACAAGACAAGATTATTTCTTTTCTTCTTGATGTATATAAATATCCTTCTGTGATATCTGAATTCCAAATATTATAATCAACAAACCTATTAAATAATTCCAAAGTATTTTCTCTTCAAAGAAGATTACGCCAAAAAGTATTGCCCAAACAGGAATCAAATAATTCATAATAGATACAAAAGTAGCTCCTGATGTTTGTAGTATATGAAAATATAATATGGTCGCTAAAGCTGTGCAAAAAAGCCCTAAAGAAATTATAGGTGTAGATTTAAAAACATTTATAAAATTTTCATCAATGCTTTCAAATAAGGACAGATATATAAACATTATGATGGCTGAAAAAAATATTGTGCCAGTTGATGCACTCAATGGATCAGTATTTTTATACCTTTTCCCATAAACTGCGGCAGCTGAATATAGAATTGCTCCAAAAATAACCATTAATTGTGAATAAAGATTATTAAGATATTCTTCCTGAAAAGAAAATTTATTTGGCAAGACTAATATCGTAACTCCTAAAAAAGCTAAAAGAAAACCAATTATTTTTTTTCTTGTTATATTTTCATTTCTTAAAAAAAAATGTGCTAATAATAAAGTTGAAATTGGCATTATAGACATTAGGATTCCAGCAAGCGCACTATCAATATTTTTTTGTCCATGAGCAATAAATAAAAATGGAGCCACAATGCCAACTATACTCATGACTAAAAAATACTTAATCTGTTTATATTCAAATCTTACTTTTTTATAGATAAAATATACTAATAATATTAATATAATGCTGCCTATGATTAGACGGCCAGCCACAATCAATTCTGGCGTAAAATTATTTAGTGCTTGTTTGTTTAAAGTAAAGGCTCCGCCCCATACTGCGGATAAAATCATCAATAAAATCCAATTTATTGTATATATTCTCATCTTAAGTTATCCTTCTTTATGGACATATGTATGTCAAAAATTAATTTTTCTCAATTTATATATGAAAATTTTATCAATCAATATTTCAGAACCAAAAAAAATAGTCTTTAATAATAAAGAACTTGTTTCAAGTATATATAAAAAACCAGTTGATGGTGAGGTAGAAATTACTGAAAATGGAATAATTGGTGATAAACAGGCTGATCTGAGTGTTCATGGTGGTTTTGAAAAAGCAGTATATGCTTATTCGTATTCCCATTACAAATCTTGGTCAGAACAAATGGGAGAAGACTATTCTAATGATTATGGTTTGGTTGGAGAAAATCTTACGATTGATGATTTTGATGAGAAGAATCTATATATTGGAGATGAAGTTACAATTTCAAATTGTATACTTAAAATTACACAACCCAGAATCCCATGTTTTAAACTTGGTATTAAAATGAATGATCGTAAATTTCCACAATTATTTTCACAAAGTGGAAATGTTGGCGCTTATATGAAAGTCTTGACGCCTGGGAAGATTTCAAAGGGTGATGAAATTATAATTACAAGACAAGAATCTAGTAGTATGACAGTCTATGAAATAATGTATCTACTCTATAAAGATATACAAAACACTGACCAAATGAAAAGAGCATTAAAAATAAGTTCTTTAACAGAAGATATCAAAGAAAAATTTCGTGAAAGATTACTAAAACTTGGTGATTATTCATCATTATAATTATGTCCAGAGTATTTAATATAGCTTTAATAGATGATGACAAACGGATTGTTGAATGTAGTGGTGATTCTAAAACAGGAGCACATCCTAAAATTTATCTCAATGTGAGAGAAGAAGATGGTAAAATAGAATGCTATTATTGTGGTAAATCCTTTATATGGAAATCTCATTTTAAAGGGAAAAAAACCTTTAAAAAAAGAAAATAGTATTTGGAGCAAGTAAATGTTTAAACAAAGAAAGTCAGTGAAAGATGTTGAAGAAGGGAATGAACTTAGACCAAAGTTTAATCATGAAGGATTAATTCCTGTTGTTACTACAGATTTTGTTACTAATAAATTGCTGATGCATGCCTATATGAATGAGGAGGCCCTCAAACTCACAATAACTAAGAAAGAAGCATATTATTATAGTAGAACACGTAAATGTCTATGGCATAAAGGATCTACAAGTGGATTTGTACAAAAAGTAGAACAAATACTTATCGATGATGACCAAGATTGTATATGGTTAAAAGTTAAGGTTGATGGTAATGCCAGCTGTCATGTTGGATATAATTCTTGTTTTTATCGAGAAATTAAATTAGAAAATGGAAATACAAAATTAATTTTTACTGAAAAAGAAAAAATTTTTGATCCAGATGAAGTCTATGGAGACTCACCAAATCCAACTATACTTTAAATTAATCAATACTGTTAAATGTAAGGTTTCGACTAAAAAATTGTGCCAACATACCTGTTAAATAACAAATAATTATGACATATATAGGACCCATGTTTTGCATTGTAGCTATAAAATAACCAACTGAACCAATTACAAAATTATAATTCGATACATATCCTTGGGTAAAATAAATGAAAATGAGAACTGGAACCAAGATTAATGAACCAATTATAGTACTTTTTATAAAGTTTTTAAAAAATGACATATAGTAAAAAAAATATATTTAATAAACTTAGTATAACAAAAAATCAAGCATGGTTACTAATTTTAAATGCAAAATCTATATACAAAGCTAATGGGTTAAAAAGGAAGACTATTACAATTAAGAAAAATAATTATAGTTTTGTCTATGATTTTACAAAAAAGAAAATTATAAGAAAAAATTTTTCTTCAGATGATGCTATACAGGAATTATTTGATATATTCTTACCCATTATACTAAATAACAATAAAGAACCTTATGTAATTGGTCATCTTGCGCAAAGTTTAGATGGTTTTATAGCAACAAATTCAGGTGAATCAAAATATATCAGCTGTAAACAGAATATAGAACATATTCATAGAATAAGGGCAATATCTGATGTCATACTTGTAGGCGCAAAAACAATTCTCTATGATAACCCAATGCTTACAACAAGGTTAGTCAAAGGCAATAACCCAATGAGATTAGTCCTAGACCCCAGAGATAAAATAAGAGACAACAAAAATATTTTTAAAAATCCTGATAAAAATAGCTTTAAAATAATAGGAATGAATAAAAAAAATAAAAATGAGAAAAGTTTTAGATTGCCAACATTAAAAAATAATTTTAAAGCAAATAATTTACTTAAATTATTTAAAAAATTAAATAAAAGAATAATATTTATAGAAGGCGGTGGATATACAATATCGAATTTTTATGAAAGTAATTTACTTAATAGATTTCATCTATGTTTATCACCTATTCTTATTGGTCAAGGGAAAAATAGTTTTTTAATCAAAGGAAAGAGATTTATGCGCGATTTCAAAAACCATAAGATCAATTATTATGAAATGGGAAAAGATATTTTATGTGATATAGATTTAACTACTTAGTTGGCATATAAAACATAAAGATTAATCCTGGCAGCGAACAAATAAAATTCAATAAACCATAAACAATAGAAACAGTGATACTAGCACTTGCTGTTAATCCAAGTAAGAATGAAATAAGTAATGCAGTAATTTCTCTTACTCCCCATCCTCCTACGCTAATTGGAATACTCATGGAAAATAATATTAAGGGAGTAAAAACAAAAAAAGAAAAGTAATCAATCTCTAGCTTCAAAGATAGGGCGGTTATAATGTAAATTGTAATATATGACAATATAACAAAAAATGAATAGAAAAAATGTTGCC
The DNA here is from genome assembly GCA_002701705.1 of Gammaproteobacteria bacterium. GTDB lineage: Bacteria > Pseudomonadota > Gammaproteobacteria. Next base: position 12,059 of record NZWU01000043.1, on the reverse strand, counting down.
AAAAAATAGACCCAGAAAAAATTGAAGAGAAGTTTTTACCAAAAATATTTTTTTTGAAGAAATTATTAAGTTTCTTCTTCAAAAGTAACCTAGATAAAATAATTAAAAAGACCATAAAAGTGAATAGATATAAAAAGGCAACGTATTTTTTATAAAAAAGAAAATAAAGTGTTAAAGAAGTTATAAAAACAACAAATAAAACAATTTGTCCTGAAAGTCTTTCAAATAACACAGATTGAAAAGACTTCCCTAATTCTACTAACTTTCTTTTATCCTCTGAACTATGGTAAATCCGATATAAATCACCCAATATTCCACCTGGTAAGATATTATTGAGAAAATTTGATATGTAATAAAATTTTAGTGAGTAGGAGAATGATATTTCTAAATTGGTGTACTGAGATATATACATCCATCTATATGCAGAAAATATATATTGCAGCACGCTAATCACGACTACTAAAGCTATATATTTAAATTCAATTACTTTTATTAATTTTAAAAAATCGCTTCCATAATCATTAAGAATTAAGTATAGAAGACCAAGTGATGTTATATATTTTATTAGTATTAAAAATTTCTTCATGTCTTAATTAGAATATCATTATGCCCAACAATTAATTTAGATTTTATATGCTTTATTGATTGCATTCTTTTTGAAAACCATAATTTAAGAATATCTTTATCTGTTATATCATCATTTTTCAGTGCAGTTAATATTATCTTTAAATATTTTTCTTGAAATGATTTTCCTTGAATATTGAATGAGTTAATTTTCCAAGAAGAATCTTTTTTTGTATAAACATATGAATTTTTATTAGCAATTGATTCTATATATCTAATGCTATTCTCACCTAATGCAATCCCAAAACCTTTATCTTGTATTTGATGTTTATTGAATTTATTTATTACATACTTATCAAATTCATTTACAGGAGACCATCTGATTTTGCCATTGAAACAAAGCGAGAAATAAATATATTTATTTCTATAGGTTTTTGACAGTAGCCTCCTGATAATATTCTTTGATAGTAAATCTGATAATGCTGATAAACTAACGAGATCATATCTATCTATTTTATCTAATGAATTTATAATATTTTTTTTTAAAAATAGTATTTTGCTTTTTCCTAATGATGACAAATTTGTAACCAAATACTCTCTAGCATTTACTTTTTTTATTGCATAGTTTTTATTTTTCAAGAATCTTCTAAAAAGCATACCTATTGAATTTATTAATCTTCTATCAAAATCAATTAACATTGCTTCACTAAAAGATAGCTTTTGGGCAATACACCATCTTAAAAAAGAACCTGTACCACAACCTAAATCAATAATTTTATTTATGCTTCTTGAATCCTTTTTAATTTCTTTAATTAAAAGATTGCTACGTGACTGGTTATCAAAAAATTCCCTTTCAGTTAACCATGCTTTACTAAACTTATGTTTTTCCATTTACAGCCTCTAAAAATTTTTTTCTCGTGTTTCCCCAGCTGTGTATAAACTTATTTTTTATTTTATTTCGTGAATGCTGCTTTTTTAAATTTTTTTCAATTGCTAAAGACAAACTTGTTGTTTCACAATAATTTACAAACTGGACATCTTTTCCTTTAAGTGATTCACGTAGAACCGGTAAATCAGTTGTGATGACTTGTAATCCCATAATTGCTGCCTCAAGTATTGATATTCCATACCCTTCAAATAATGTTGGTAACACAAATAATTTCGCTTCGCGCATATAATTCAACATTGTTTCTCTCGAGATAACTCCAATAAATTTAATTTTATTATGCAAATCAAATTTTTTTATTTTTAATTTTAATTCATTATAATATTTAATATCAATCTCATAATTTCCAACTATAGTAAGAGACCAATCTCCAGAGACTTCTGCTAAAGCATCAATAAGAACATGATAGCCTTTTCGAGGGATGACATTGCCCACAGATATGATGTTACTTGTTTCCTTATATTTATAATGCATAAAAAAAATATCTTCTATTCCTGGTTCAGCAACATAAATCTTTTTATATTTATTCATATATTTTTGTAATTCTTTTTTTATAAAATGACTTACTGTAATAATTTTTAATTTTTTATTGAAAATAGATCTTTCTAAAAAATAGTCTTTCAAATTTAAAAGAGGGAAAAAATTATTTTCTTGGGTAACTGGGTGGTGAATTAAGAGAATGATATTAAATCTTCCACAAAGCAAATTAATACAATTTTTAAGATATGGTGTTAAAAGACCATCAATGCATACAGTTGAACCATGTGGGAGATTGATTATTTTAGATAAAAGACGTAAATTTGTATTTTTTGGTTTGAGTTCAACAGATATTTTCTTTATTGGAAAATATTTATTTTTTAACTCTTTGAATAAATTAAGATCATATAGGGTTCCACCAGTTACTGCCTTAGGAAATTCTGGAATAATAAAAAAAAAATTTCTCATTACCTAAGGATTTTTAAATAGGATGCCGCCGCAATATGAGATTCATTAAGTGTAGCTTTAATTGATGTTATATTTTCAAGATTAAAGTTTAATTTTTTTAATTCAATTATAAAATCATCTACTAAAACTTTAGACATAAATTCTGTGGTTGTGATTAGATTTTTAAACTTTTGAATGTCATCAAGGTTCTTATAATTATAAGCTGCAATACATTTTTTCAAGACTTCAGATGCTAGACCAATATCTATAACTACATTTTTTTCATCAAGCTTTTCACTGCTTATAACTAAATCTATGACATATGTAGCACCATGTAGATTTTTTGCTTCACCAAAAAAATCATCTTTCAGGCTATGTGCTATGAATAAATGATCTCGAACTTTAATTTCAAACATTTTTTCTTCTTTCGTCTGATTCTGAAAAATTGTTAATGTGCAGCTTCTTCAGTAACAATAAATTTAAGCATATATCTTCGCTCATTGTAATCTAGCCCTATCATCAGAATCTCTTCACCTTCCTTGATGTCTCTACGAGGGCCTATCAGCATTAAATGCACACTACCTGGTTTGAGTTCGAGAGTGCTCTTTTCTAGAATCACTAATTTACTCATTTTTCCCATTTTTGCATTGTGGATTTCAATAGAGTCCCACACAGGAGATGTAAACTGATGAAATATTATTTTTTGGTCAGATACATTCTTAAATTTTAGATATCCAGTATTCATCATTCCTGATGCTGCCATTGGTATATACGCCCCTATTATCTCTAATTCACCATGAGTATCTCTTCTCTCATCAATACCAGCCATAAATGCATAAGCATTATGCGTAAATAAAATCAACACTAATGTCAGTTTCTTAATCATTGTTAAATTCTATCATAACTATTCTTACTCATAGCAATTGTTATTGGTTTATTTATATTATTCATTAAAGTTTGGCAATATTATTAACTGTATTTAACTACATTGCACATATAGTTTTTTCCAACTTTATTCTTACTAAAAAATTTAGGCAAGTCATTAAACCTAATTTCTTTTCCTTCCATTAATTTATCTAATTTTTTATCATTTAACATTGACATTGCTAATTCTCTTCTAGATTTATTATTCCATTCTTTAATTCGGTTTTTAGGGATTTTAGATACTTGTGAAAAAATTATTTTTAATCTCTTTGATAAAAAGTCTTCACCAAGATTCATCTTCGAAACCTGATTGCCATACCAACTAAGGACACATATTGCGCCTTCCTCTTTCAATGAAGCTGGTAATCGATTTAATATATTTGGATTTCCAGAACATTCATAAATAAAATCTACTTTAGAAGATTTTTTAATCTTATCAGAAAAATTTATATCAAAATACTTAGCATACTTCTTTTTTGTTTTGTCTTTATCAACAATAGTAACGTCCATTCCCTTAATTGATCTGAGAAGATAGGCTACTATAAAGCCAACTATACCAGCTCCAACTACAATTGCCTTATCTCCCGAGGTTGGTAAAGTATCCCAAATTGCATTTAAAGCAGTTTCCATATTTGCTATCAATAAACATCTCTTTTTTGGTATAGACTTAGGGATCAAAACTAAATCATCTTCTTTTAATACAAAAAGATCTTGGTGTGGAAATAATGTAAAAACAAATTTATTTTTAAATTTACCAGAACCTTTAATTACCTTACCAACATTTAAATAACCATATTTTACATCTGAACCAAATTCTCCCTCTTGATGGGGACATTTCATCATTTTAATTTGATTTTTTGGAACAGAACCAGTAAATACGATTCTTTCTGTTCCATAACTAATTCCAGAATATACTGTTTTTATGAGAACCTCAGACCTCTTTGGTTCACTTATAAAATGTTCTTTTATAAACCCAATATTTTTTTTCTTAATCCAAAAAGATCTAACATTAATTTTTTTCATTTTAATAGTATTTAATCACTGTTTGTAGTATTAATAATTTATGAGAACAATTATATTCAACTATATTTTATTCGGTTATCTGTACCTAGCCTTAATCTCATTTATATTTTTTCAAGGCTTTTTAACATTTACTATTTTACTACAAAATACATTATTTTTTTTATTTATTTCCTTCATTATATTTTCATTTTTTATTAAATCCCATGAAAAGTTTTTCACATATGCATCTATTGTTACATATTGTAGGGTTATCATAAATATTTTAATACTTTCTATTATTATACACATCAATGAATTTAATCTTATTAATATAAAAAATAATTATATAAATGTATTGCCTGTTTTGTTTTTTATTTCTCTGATACTTGATGGTCTGGATGGTTATTTAGCAAGATTTTTAAATCAAACTTCTAAATTTGGGGCAAGATTTGATTTAGAAGCTGATACCTTTTTGCTCTTAGTTCTCTCACTCTCATTATATATAAACATGAATGTGAATCCGTCAATTTTTTTAATTCCCCTATATAGATATATTTTCTTTATTTTTCAAATAAAATTTAAATGGCTAGAATCTTCCCTTCCAAAAAGTATACGTAGGAGCTTTATATGCTTTTTTGTTACCTTTCTTCTAATTATCTGTCATTTACCTTCTTTAACTACTTATTTAATGGGCGCTTTAATCAATTTCTCAATTTTACTAATTACATTCTCCTTTTTAAAAGATATAATTTGGTTATATAGAAATAAATATTCCTGTAATTAGAAATGAAAATAAAAAATAAATATATTTTAGTTGTTATCATAATTTTATTTCCCGTCTTATCATTTTCTCAAGAGTATAATTATGAAATTGACAAAGAACATTTTAGCCTAGGGTTTCTAGTTGAACATGCTGGCTATGCTAAGACATTGGGTATGTTTACAAAAATTAATGGCAGTTTTACTCATGATGAGAAAGCTAATCAAATTTCAAATGTAAAAATAGTTGTAGATACTTCAAGTGTATTTACAAACCATGAAAAAAGAGATTCTCATTTAAGGAGCCCAGATTTTTTAGATACACAACAATTCCCTCAAATGATATTTACTGCTGATAATATCAAAATTACTAAAGATGAAACTACAATGAATGGTAAATTAACGTTATTGGGTGTAACAAAAAGTATCACTCTTAAAGGTAAAATAAATAAGATTGCTGAGTATCCTTTTGGTTTTGCTCCCCCAGTAGTCATGGGTATCTCTGCGAGAGGTAATTTTAAAAGATCTGACTATGGCATGATATATGCTGTGGAAAAAAACCTAGTTGGTGATATCGTTGAGTTAATAATTGAATTTGAAGCAAGAAGAAACTAATTTGGATAATAAAAGTCTTAATTTTGATCCAACATCTATCAAAGAATACATTAATCTCGTTGGTTATAACGAATCTAATCTATTATCTAAATTAAGAAAAGAGACAAAAAAATTTGGCCCGTTATCCATTATGCAAATAGGGCCTACGCAGGGAACATTGATTGGCATACTTTGCCAATTAGGTAAATTTAAAAAATGTTTAGAGATAGGAGTTTTTACTGGTTATAGTTCTATTTGTATAGCTAATAATTTGAGTGATGATGGAGAATTATTTGCTCTTGATAATAATGAAGAATATACAAAAATAGCAAAAAAATATTGGAAGCTCGCAAAAGTTGATAAAAAAATAAACTTAATGTTGGATGATGCATGTCTATCGTTAGATATATTATGTAAGACCATGCAGGAAACTTTTGATTTCATTTTTATAGATGCTGATAAAAATAATTATATGAAATATTATGAAGATTCTTTATTGCTCTTAAAACCACAGGGCCTCATAGCAATAGACAATACCATATGGAAAGGAAGGGTGACAGATGAAACTGATAAATCAAAAAGTACGGAAACAATACGTAATTTAAATAAGTTTATAAAAAATGATAATAGAGTTGAACATTGTATTCTAACAATTTATGATGGCATGACATTGTGTATAAAAAAGTAAAATGAATAAAATAATAAGTTTTTATAAATTTAAGCAACTAAAAGACCTAATTACTCTTAAAGAAAAAATACATTGTTATTTATCAGAAAATAATATAAAAGGTACTGTTTTAATAGCTTGTGAAGGAATAAATATCAATCTTTGTGGTGAAGAAAATAAAATTGATCAATCNATTAACTATATAAAAAAGATTGTTAATATAAANAATATACACATCAATCAAGCTCAAATACAAGAAAAAGCATTTAAACAGTTAAAGGTGAAAATAAAGAAAGAAATTATTAAAATAGGTTTTAATATAAATAAAAAATCATCTGATTTAAATATTCATTTAAAACCAAAAGATTGGCATAAATTATTAAATCAAAATATAACGCTGATTGATATTAGAAATAAATTTGAGCATGCCCTTGGGACATTTGAAAATGCTATTGGTCTTAATCTCTTAAACTTTAATGATTTTACAAAGAATTTACACAACCTTAATCACCTAAATAAAAAAAATAAAGTAGCAATATTTTGTACGGGTGGCATAAGATGTGAGAAAGCCGCAATCTTGTTAAATAATTTTGGATTTAATCAAGTAATACAACTTGATGGAGGTATCCTAAATTATATCAGTGCCGATCTCCCTGATTCAAAATGGAAGGGAAAGTGTTTTGTTTTTGATGACAGAATTACCATTAATTAAAACTACTTTATTTTGATGTAGTAATTTTTCTATTTTCTAATTTACTCATTATTATTTATTTTCATTAATATTTTCTTATAACGGTTTTTGTCAATGGTTTCTGGATGATCAATAATTTCATTAAGGGTTTTGATGGTTAATTGAGGATCATTAATCTTAACTGAATAATGCAATTTATTTAAAAGAATAGAAGCATCCTTTTTATCAAGAAATAACAATTGATCATAGACTTTTATAATTTTTTCTTTGTTTTTTTTATTATTGTGGAGCCTAAGTACATTCAAGTATTCTTTCAATGCTTTGCTGTTATCAGATTTTACTGATAATGCTTTTTCATATGCATCAATGGAAGCATTTAAATTATCAAGAATTGAATACGATCGGGCTAACATAAGCCAGCCTTCATAAAAAGCTGGCTCATTTTCAAGCTTTTCCTCTAATTTAGGTATACTTTTTTTTATCTTTATAATATTTGCTCTTATATTTTCATTTTTTGTCAGTATTCTTTCATATTCATCCATATCTTGAATATGTGATTTAGGAATGTATACAAAAAAGAGTGTTGTTGTGAATAGTATAATTAGAAAAATTATAAAATAACTCTTAGGGACAATTTTCTCTGTTTCTCCAATATTTTTAAATAATAGATAAAAATATATACCTATAATAAGAATTAAAAAAATATAAATCATTTTAATCGAAAATAACGTTTATATAAAAAATAAGTCAAAACAAAAAGGAAGATAAAGGGGCCTAACCATAAAAGTATATTTTGATAGGTGAATGGGGGCTGATAAAGAATAAATGAGCTATACCTGTCAACTAAGAATTTCTTGATTTCCTCTTCATTTTTCCCATCATTAATCATTTCCATAATTTTATTTTTTAAATCTATAGCAAGTGGCGCTTCTGACTCTTCTAAATTTTGATTTTGGCAGACCATACATCTTAATTCTGAGATTAATTTTTTATATGTTTCTTGTTTTTTTGAAACCTGACTTTCACCGTGAATTGGATACAAACAGAAAATAACGAGGAACAAAATTAATATACTATTTTTCTTCATTTATTTTCTCAATTAACGGCAATATATCATTATATAAAGTTTCCCTATTCAATGCCCCTATATATTTTGCGCGTATGACTCCTTTACTATCTACTAAAAAAGTTTCAGGGACTCCATATACTCCAAGATCTAAACTAAATTTACCTTCTGAATCAAAAATATTGATCTCATATGGGTTTCCTTGAATTTTCAGCCAACCCAAAGCATCTTCTGCAGAATCTTTATAGTTTACACCATAAATCTTAATTAAATTTTTTGAATTTATTTCTGTGAGTACTGAGTGTTCTGCAATGCATGCGAAACACCAACTTGCCCAAACATTAAGTAGTTTTAAATCACCAGACATAATATTTTCATTGATTGATTGTGTTCCATCAATATTGGTTAGTTGAAAATTTGGAATACTCTTTCCAATAAGTGGAGACCTAATAATATTTGGATTATTTGATAAACCAAAAAAAAGTAGAATGGTAATCAGGAAAAAGAATATTAAAGGGAATAAGTATTTCATATGTAAATTAAAGTTTTTTATTATCAATGATAATTTTTTTCTTTTTTGAAACTATATTTGTAATACCACCTAAGGCCATAAGGATAGCTCCTAACCAGATAAGTCTTACCAACGGCTTATGATAAATTCTCACGGACCATTTATTTTCATCAATTAGGTTCCCTAAAGATATATAGAGATCTTTTGTAAATCCAGGCTCAATTCCAGCCTCTGTCATTGGCAAATCATTAGAAAAATAAATTCTCTTCTCAGGGAACAACGTTGTTACTAGATGACCATCTTTTTGCACATCAAATATTCCAATAAGCGCATTGTAATTTTTATTTTCCTCTTCTTCGATGCCCTTAAATATAAAATTATATTCCTTAATTTTAATCTGATCCCCTATACTCATAACAACTTCTCTTTCAGTTTTAGTATTCTCAACAACAGTCGCTCCAAGAATAAAGATAGCAAGTCCAATATGTGCTAAATACATGCCTATATTTTTTCTAGACTGAGAAGGACTCTTTGTTTTACTCATGCTCTTTATCAAATCATAAAGAAGATTAATAACTATCCAAAAAAATAAGAATAAACCAACAAAGATGGGTATNGAGTATTTATTAAAAACATACAGGATTAAAAAACTTAAGACCAAAATAAAAAATATGCTTATAACTAATTTAAAAATGCTTTTATTTAAAAGGTTTGCTCCTGAAAAATTCATTATTGGTATACAGCCAGCTAAAAATACAAGCGGTATCATTAATGGAAGAAAAACTAAATTATAGTATGGTACACCAACTGAAATTTTCTCTAACCCCATTAAATCTAATAACAATGGATATATTGTTCCTAGTAATATTGTGAAAGTTGCTGTTACCAATAGAATATTATTCAAAAGAAAAAAAGTCTCTTTTGAAATCAGATGTAATTCACTTTTGTCTTTGATTTGAGATGCGTTCATAAAATAAAGAAATAGTGACCCGCCTACAATCAGTGTTAGGAATGCCAGAATAAATACTCCTCTCGCAGGATCATTGGCAAATGAATGAACAGAGATCAATATTCCTGATCTCACTAAAAAAGTTCCTAATAAACTTAATGAAAAAGCAAAGATAGACAGTAATATAGTCCAGTTTTTAAAAACCTGTTTTTGTTCACACATAATTAAAGAATGAATTAACGCGGTAGTCATCAACCATGGCATAAATGAGGCGTTTTCTACAGGATCCCAAAACCACCAACCTCCCCAGCCAAGTTCATAATATGCCCACCAACTTCCAAGAGCTATTCCTAGCGTTAAGAAGCTCCAAGAAATTAAGACCCATGGTCTTATCCATCTTGCCCACTCTGGCTTAAACTCTCTATGTAGACAACAGGTTATAGCAAAACTAAATACTACAGATAACCCAACGTATCCCATATACAGCATTGGTGGATGAACTATCAAGCCAAAGTCTTGCAAAAGAGGATTTAGATCCTTTCCATCAATTGGTATTGATAAATTCTTTTCAAATGGATTTGAAGTAAAAACTAAAAACAAAAGAAAACCAAGATTGAGAATGCCCATAATAGTTAAGAAATTTTTTCTAAATTCAAAATCAAGTGTTTTGCTAAATTTACTAGCTAAGAACATCCAAAAACTAAGTATCAGACACCAAAGCAACATTGATCCCTCATGACCTGCCCAAGTTGCAGAAATTTTATAAAAATATGGTAGAGATGAATTCGAGTTTGACGATACATATTTCAATGAAAAATCATTAATTAAAAAAGAATAAGCAAGGCAAATAAATGATAAAAATACAATCGGGAACTGAATTTTAGATGTCGAAAATATTACTTGTTGGTATGATTTATCAATTTTAGATAATAAAGGTTGAGCTGAAACTAGTAATATTGAATTAAGTAATGCAAGTAAAAGTAAAAAAAAACCAATGTATGAAATTATATTACTCATTTTCGGTAAATTGATTTAGATGAATCAATTACAATTTTTTTATTAACTTTTAGGCTGTCTTTAAGTTCAGGCGGCATGTAAGTTTCATCATGTTTGGCTAAGACTTCCTCAGCAATAAAAATTCCATTTTTCATCAATTTGCCTCTAACAACTACACCTTGTCCCTCACGAAAGAGATCTGGGAGTATTCCTTGATATCTAACAGTTATATTTTTCTCAAAGTCAGTTATTTTGAATTCTATATCCGTTGTAGTTTTACTCTTAATTAAGCTGTTATCAACTACTACACCACCCATCCTAAAAATATAATTTTCAGGAAATTCATTTTGAGAAATTTGAGATGGGCTTCTATAAAAAAGTAAGTTTTCATTGAAGGTTTTTACATACAAGAAAAACAAAATAATTAAGAAAAATATGCCTATAGCAATGAAATATAATCTTGCTGTCCTTGCTTTCATGAGATTACTCTTTGTCCCTAATTTGTTGAATAAGATCTTGGTAATTTCTAAATAAAAAAAATAAATAAACCACCATTAATACGATAACTATACTATATGATGAAAATATATATATAAAATATTTTGCCATTGATAAATGATAACTTATTGTGAATAAAATAAAAGCATCACTGATAACTTCTATAAAAATTTGATTGTGTGAATATTCTAGTAGGTGTAATCGTCAGATTCTATGGGCTTATCTAGGGGTTTCTTAAGCAAAATGAATGTTCGGATCTTAAAAAATTGTTGTTAATTTTATTGGCACGTAGGGTGAAAAATGGGTTCCTAATGGCTATGGATGGACTATGAATAAATATATAATGATTTTAAATGGAGGTAGATATGTATAAATTGTTTGTTATTTTAATATTATGGATATTTTTTATTCCAAATCTTTATGCAGATAACTATATTGCATCAAGACAAGAATTGTGGTTTTCAGATTCGAGTTATTATAAAACATCGCATCACATAAAAATTGGTAAAAGTATTATGTTTAATAATTATCATTTTTTTGGTGAAGTTGGTATTGGTGAAGATATTGATGAAGGCACTCCAGTAGGTTCTGGGTCATCATTTGATTATATTAGATTTGGAGTTAGTAAAACTTTCTTTGATTCTTTTAAAGTTAATGTTAATTATCGTAGTAAGATGAAATCAGATGATAGAGACCTTAACTGGATTGTCATTAATACTAAATATAAATTTTAGGTAGTAATGCCTAGATGATTATTAATGAGTTGATGCCAATCATTGAATTGCAGAACGAATTGGTGTTAATTCAAGATTACTATCAAAATCTATAAACAAAACTTAAGCGAATACCAGAATCCTGATAGTTTCGAGTTTTTTGAATGGCACTATAAATAGGAGTAATATAAGCATAATCTTCATAATTTGTTTTTTTGTAGTCTATTCTCATATTAAGGTTTTTGCTCAAACCAT
>NZWU01000042.1 GCA_002701705.1 Gammaproteobacteria bacterium | reverse complement strand
TATAAGAATTTTAATAGGGATGACCGTCATGGTTTTTCTAACACAAATACACCCAGACACATTCAGATTATTTGCACCTATATTATATTTTCTTACCATACTCTTGTTAATCTTAGTCGTATTTTTTGGTGTGGGAAAAACTGCCGGACGATGGTTAGATTTATATATTATAAGATTTCAGCCATCAGAGTTAATGAAAATATTTGTACCACTAATCTTGGCTTGGTATTATTCAGATAAGCCCCTTCCACCAAAATTTATTTATTTGGTCATCGGTTCAATCCTTGTGGTGATACCAATGCTCTTAATTATTAAACAACCAGATTTAGGAACAGCGCTTCTCATTGGTATGTCAGGGGCTGTAGCTATATTACTTGTAGGTATGTCTTGGCGATTTTTTATTGGCGCAACAGTTTCATTAGCTGGATTGATTCCATTACTATGGATTAATTTACACGATTATCAAAAACAGAGACTGCTTACTTTTTTTAATCCTGAGTCAGATCCACTTGGTTCTGGTTATCATCTGATGCAATCAAAAATTGCTCTGGGCTCAGGAGGTATTTTTGGTAAAGGATTTTTGAGTGGAACACAATCTAAACTAGAATTTTTGCCAGAGCATTCAACTGATTTTATTTTTTCAGCTTTCGGAGAAGAATTTGGATTTTTAGGGACACTTATACTGATGTTTCTCTATCTCTTTATTGCACTGCGTGGTCTAGGCATTTCAATAAAAGCTACTGATAACTTTGCGAGAATACTGAGCGGAACGATAAGTCTCACAATTTTTCTATATGTAATTGTTAATGTTGGGATGGTTATTGGCTTGCTTCCGGTTGTAGGTGCACCACTTCCTTTTATGAGTTATGGCGGAACATCGATGGTCACATTATTTGCCTCGCTGGGGATCATAATGTCTATTAAATCACATCAACGTATTTTGAGAAAATAAATGAGAATATTGATAACTTTATTTCTGTTTTTATTTCTAACAAATTTGTCTGCGGCAAAGAACCCATATGATAATAATAATGTTGAAGATTTTATAACTTTGATGAAAAATAAACATAATTATGATGAAAATAAACTTAGAAAACTTTTTAACGAGATAGTCCCTGAAAAAAGGCTCCTCAAATTTTTTATAAAGGCACCCGAAAGAACCTTAACTTGGAATGGTTGTTCAAGAAAAGACATAAATTGTCTGAATTATAAGAATTTATTTGTCAATGATAGCTTATCAAATGGTGGAATAGTATATTGGAATGAAAATCAAAAATATTTAAGAAAAGCATCACTTAGATTTGGAGTCCCACCAGAAATAATTGTCGCAATTATAGGAATTGAAAGTAAATTTGGTTTGAAAACTGGTTCATTTAAAACTTTTGATACCCTTGCTTCTTTATCTCTTGGACCAAACAAAGGAAGAAGAGCTAAATTTTATAAAACAGAGTTAATTAATTTTCTCTTGATGTGTTCAGAAAATAATTTTGATCCGTCTCATATTAAAGGGTCGTATGCGGGGGCGCTTGGGAAACCTCAATTTATATCAAGCAGCTATCGGCATTATGCAATTGATTTTAACGACGATAAGATTACCAACTTATGGGATTCCAATGCTGATGTAATTGGTAGTGTGGCAAACTATTTATATAAAAATGGTTGGTTGCAGAATGAAGTCATTCTCACTGATACAGTATTTCCAGAATCTGCAAAATCAATTGTTTTTAATCAATCAAAAAAAACATATAAACCTATTACTCCGTATCATGTATTTAAAGATAAAGATATTAAATCTACATCTCATTTATCTGATAATGAATTAGTATCTATTATTAGATTTAAAGAGAATCAGGATGAGGTATTTAAGTTTGGGCATAAAAATTTCTATGTGATTACACGATACAATAGAAGTAGATTGTATGCCTTAGCTGTTTATTTTCTTGCTGAAAAAATTAAACGAGAAAAAACGAGGCAATGAAAATAGCAATATTATGCTATAATCTTTGATATTTATGGGAAAGCTAACACACTATATTTTTACACTTGTGCTTACTTTTTGTTTAGTTTTTACTCAACAGTCGTTTGCTGTTGCCGGACCAATTCCCAAACCCCCTAACCTGCAAGTTGAATCTTATATCATTATGGATTTTAAGAGTGGCACTGTTATCGCTTCAAAAAATCCTGATATTCCATTACCACCTGCAAGCATTACAAAAATAATGACTTCATATGTTGCATTTACAGAATTGAGAGACGGTTCACTCAAGTTGGATGATCAAGTATTAATAAGTAAAAAAGCATGGAAGACAGGTGGCTCTAAAATGTTTATAGAAGTTGGTAAAAAAGTAAAGGTATCAGATCTTCTACAAGGGATTGTAACCAGCTCTGGTAATGATGCGAGTGTTGCTATGGCAGAACATATATCAGGTGATGTCGCCACTTTTTCTCTGTATATGAATCAATTAGGTGAGAATTTGGGTTTGTTGAATAGTAATTTTTCAAATCCTACAGGATTGCCAGACAAAGACCTTTATACATCAGCAAGAGATATTGCAATTTTGTCAAGATCAATGATAGCAAAATTTCCCGAATACTATCGTTTATATTCTCAGAAGGAATATATCTATAATGAGATAAAACAATATTCAAGAAATAAGTTATTGTTTACAGATGACAGAGTTGATGGAATCAAAACTGGATTTACGCAGAGAGCAGGCTACTGTCTTGCAGCGTCAGCAAAAAGAGGAAGCAGAAGATTAATCACTGTTGTGCTTGGAGCAAAAACGCCAGATTACAGGAATGATGCAACAAAAGCCCTTTTAGAATATGGATTTAGATTTTATGAGACCCATAAAATTTTTAAAAGACAAGCATTAGTCCATAATGCAAGAATTTACAATGGCGAGAAGAAAGAAATTAAATTAGGTGTCGAAGAAGACTTTTATATATCTATACCAAGAAGACAAATAAAAAATATTAAAAAAGGATTTGTCATAGATCGAAATATTTCTGCACCAATATCTAAAAATACTGCGCTTGGCTTTGCGTTTGTAAAGCTTGATGGTGAGATTGTGTCTAAGGCTAAATTAATTGCATTAGAGGATATTAAAGAGGGTAGTTTTTATAGAAAGACAGTTGACTCGCTACTTCAAATTTTTTAGTTGATATGCAAGAACAAATTTTCTTAAATGGAAGTTTTGTGTCCAGAACAGATGCAAAAGTATCTATCATGGATAGAGGCTTCTTATTTGGTGATGGTGTTTATGAGTTAATACCAGTATATAATGGAAAACCATTCTTATTAGATAAACACCTATCAAGATTAAATAAAAGCCTTACTCTGATAGAGATGAAGAATAATTTGTCTGATGACTTAGAAATTGAAAAAATAGTTAATGAAGTAATACACAAAAATAAATTCAAAGACCATTTTATCTACATACAAATAACCCGTGGTACTCACACTGACAGGCAACATGTGTATCAATCTGTGATAGAGCCGACCGTACTTGTCATGGGTCAGTTTTCCAAGGCTTACACTGCTGATGAAATTAAAAAGGGGTTTAGAGCAACAATCCATGAAGATTATAGGTGGAGAAGGGCTAATATAAAAAGCATATCTTTGTTAGGAAATGTTTTGTTAAAAAATCATGCGGCAAAAAAAGGGATGTATGAAACGATTCTTATACACAACGATAAAGTAACTGAAGGTTCAGCTAGCAATATCTTTATTGTTAACAATAATGTTGTGTATACGCCAAAACTGGGAAATGAATTATTATCTGGGGTGACCAGAAGCCTTATATTAGATCTTCTTAAGAAAAACAAATATCTAGTAGAGGAATCAGATGTTACCAAAGAGCAAGTAATGTCTGCAGATGAAATTTGGTGTTCGAGTTCAACCAGCCCTATTGCACCAATCACTGAAATCGATGGCAAGGTTATAAAGGAAGGTACAGCTGGTACCGTTACTCTAGAAACACATAAATTAGTAACTGAATTTATCGGAAAATTTTAAACATGATCAACCACTCAGAAGAAATACTGAGTGGTTGATAAATACAATTTATTCTGCTGGTGGTGGTGGATCAGCTGGATCACAAGAGTATGCAGCTGCACTTAATTCTTGAGCTTTAGCCGTACATTCATCCCTAGATGAAAATGGGCCATGCGTTTCAAAACGATCAAAATCACCTTCAATCGGATAAATTTTTGCAGTATAACTTGTTGGAGGTGTACCAATGCCACCACCACAAGAAGTTAACACCACTGTCAGCATAAACATTGTCAATATTGTTATGTTTCTCATGCGTCCCCCTAGTTGACTCTAATTCTTATTATACAAAAAAATATATGCTTTTCCTTATATATTTCTATGAAACTTAAAAAATATATAATAGTCTAGACAGACGACGTTTGTTTAAACAAAGTATTAGTAATTACTAATATATAAATAGGAGATCTGACATGTCAGAAAATACAAAAAGAAGCCTGCTTTCTAAAATCTCTGATTCAAGAAGAGAATTTATGAAAGGGCTAGCAACCGTGGCAGCGGCAACTCCTGTTGTAGGGTCAATGTTTAAGTCTGGAGATGCTGTGGCAGATAGTCACGGTGCACCGAAGACCATGTACCTTAAAGGTACATATTTCGAATCTTGTACTTGTGAAACAATATGCCCTTGTCTGCTACTGTTGGATCCAACTGTTGGTTATTGCACAGCAATGCTTGCTTGGAATATAGAAAAAGGTCATGTGGGAGATGTCGATGTAGGGGGATTGAAAGTGGGTATGTTTTTACATGCGCCAGGAAATTTACTTAAAGGTGGTTTTAAAGTCGCTCTATACATTGATGATGATGCAAGTAATTCGCAGCATCAAGCTTTGAAAGAAGCTTATCATGGCATCCACGGCGGACACTTAGGTGTTGTCGCAAGTCTTGTACAAGGAGAAGAAGGCGGTCCACGTCATTTCTTACCTACAAGATCTGTTTCAATTACTATGAAGGAACATTCACCTGACAGACATTTAATTATTCATGGAGTCGGTGAAAATAAAATGACACAGCTAGGTGGGGCAGCGGGAAGACCTGTAATGGTACACGATACACCATTGGCAGTGGCACCTCCGTTTCCAATCACTGTTAGCAGAGCCGAAAAGATGACCTATAATGATCACGGCATTAGCCATACGTTTGAGGGTGGTAATGGTTTGAGTTCACCGTTTGTTTATATGGATGGTGGAGCAAAACAAACTGCTAAAGAAGTAGGTTAATAAAATAGCTCAACGACCCGTGCTTTTTAAATCATGCATGGGTCGTTTTTTATTGTATGGATGATAAAACAAAGCCAATTCTAGATGAAAGAGCGCCATTAAAAGATCGTATGACGGTCTATATTGGTGTCCTTGTTGTCTTGTTAACATCTTGGGTTTATATAGTGGGTATGGGCTGGCACATGGGAACTTTACCTTTCTCGGGTGAAATGACAATGGATATGCCTATGAATGAATCTATGAAAATGGATTCAATTGACACCACAAAGGACTCGAGTCTATTAACTTCAATTCTGACTTGGATGCCTCCAATGAGTAATGTTTGGCAAGCACAAGATTTCTTCCTCCTCTTTCTAATGTGGTCTGTCATGATGACCGCTATGATGACCCCATCAATTTTGCCAATGTTAATGCTTTTTACAACTCTAAGCATACGACAAAAACAACAAGGGCAAGCATCAGCTTCAACACTAGTACTGCTTGCAGGTTATTTAACCAGCTGGATATTATTCAGTCTTGTAATAACTTTTCCGCAGTACTTAATGCATCTGAGTGGAATGCTAAACCCTATGATGGAACCGACGCATGCATATCTTGGATCGATGATGTTGGTAATTGCAGGTATTTATCAATTTACTCCATTAAAAGATGCGTGCTTGACCGTTTGTCAATCACCCCTTAGTTTTATGATGAACAATTGGAAGGACGGTAACTTAGGAGCATTTATCATTGGGTACAAACATGGATTTTTTTGTGTTGGATGTTGTTGGGCCTTAATGTTGACTTTATTCGCACTCGGCGTCATGAATATTATGTGGGTGATTATTTTGACTGTTGTCGTTTTGCTTGAAAAATTATCCTATAAAAACCCTTTATTATTTCGCAGAGTTACTGGAACCTTACTTATTTTTTGGGGAATAGCTATAACTGTCTAGCCTATTCCTATGGTAACTTGAAAAAAATTATCGTTATTTCTGGCAAAGTACAAGGTGTGGGTTTTCGTTATTGGCTCCAGAGATTAGCAATGAACAGAGGTATTTTTGGTTGGGTTAGAAACTTAAATGCTGGACAAGTCGAAGCACTATTGGTTGGCAAGGAGGTCGTCATTCATGAATTAATAGGGGAATGTAAGATTGGGCCGCCTAATTCATTTGTAGAGCTAGTAAAAGTATATGATACAGAAGTAGAGTATATTGAAAAATCTTTTGAAATAATACCAACAAGGTAGTGGACTGTCTGGGGCTCGAACCCAGGACCTATCGCTTAAGAGGCGACTGCTCTACCAACTGAGCTAACAGTCCATTAGTTATTGGCAAGGTTTTTCCTGATTTGATCTAGTCGTTCTGGAGTACCAACATCATTCCACAATCCTCTATAGAGTTCACCGGTGATCTTTTTTTCTTTTTTTAAAATTTCTCCAAGTTCTTTATCATTATGTAGTCCAAAAAGCTTTGGTTTGTAAATACCTATTCCAGAGAAAGTAAAATCATTTCCAGCTATAACATCTTGTTCATAGAGTGAAAAATCACCATCATGATGAGAGGGATTATTAACCAGGATGATATGAGCAAGCGCATCATCAGATAGTTTTTCACTTAAATCAATAAATAAATAATTTGTCCAAATGTCAGCATTAACAACAATGAATGGTTTTTCATCAAAGTAATCTATGATTTTCCTTATACCATTTCCGGTGCCAATAGGGGCGTCACCCTCATTACTAATTGTAATTGAAATTCCATATTTAGAACCATCGCCGACATGACTTATAATCTGATCACCCAAATAGCCAACATTAATTAAGATATCTTTGATACCTGATTCAACTAAACGTAATATCTTATCCTCTATTAAAGTAATACCCCCTATTTTTAGCATCGGCTTGGGGGTATCTCTTGTCAGAGATTTCATCCTCTCACCGCGACCAGATGCCAGTATCATTGCTTTTGTAGTCATAATTTACTATTTATATCCAAGTCATTAAGTAATACTTTTATATCACCCAATTCACTATATTTAGCAATAGTGTTATGGATATACGAATATGTCCTCGGTATATCTTCCATAAACTGAACCTTTTTATCTCTATGCTTTAGCCGCGAGAAAATTCCTATAGCTTTAAGATGTCTTTGAAGTGCTGTTACATCAAACCAAAAAATAAACTCATCTAAATTCATTTTTGAATAAGTTACGCGTATTCTTCTATAATATGAATCAATCATTCTTTCTACCAAAGCTTCATCCCATTTCACATAACAATCTTTTAGAAGAGATGCTAGGTCATATGTAATGGGTCCTATGAGTGCATCTTGATAATCAAGAACTCCAGGGTTGTTTGTTTCAGTAACCATAAGATTTCTTGAATGATAATCTCTATGAACAAATGTTGTTGGTATTTCTAAGATAATTTTAATTATGGACTGGAAACATTCACTTATAAAATTACTCGCAGGAACTTTAAAATCTAATTGGAGCTCCTGTTTTAAAAACCAGTCTCTAAAAAGATTCATTTCAGATAATAGTTCATTGGTATTAAACAATTTTAAATTTTTCGTATCAGTTCTAGATTGCATTTTCCTTATGGTATCAAGAGCATCAGTGTATAGACAAAAAACAGTTTCATGATTAAGTTTTTCAAGATATTGATCAGTACCTAAATCACTCATAAGTACGAATCCAAGCTTCTTATTTACTTCAAATATTTCTGGGACATTAACATCAGCATCTTTTAAGCGTTTTGTTATGTCTAAAAAAGGACCTAAGGGTTCTTTCCCAGGAGGGGCATCCATAATAATTTTAGATTTTTTATTAGATTTAATACGATAATAATTTCTAAAACTTGCATCTGAAGAGGCAGGGGATATTGTATATTTTGATGAGTAAAGAGTGGTTACCCAACCATTAAGCAAATCTTGTCTTTTTTTATCCATATTATAGATATTACTATATATTTTGGCGTCAAAAAATCTACAAGAATATGGATTATATTTTTATATTTTCTCCAAAGGAAAGATATAATTATAAAGTAATGTTTTAAAATATATTTTGAAAAATGAGTGATAAAAATATTTTTGATGAATCTATGATTTTACAAATCCAGGCGAAGGAAGTTGGTCTTGATTGGTTAGAGATCAAAGGGATTATTGACAAACTAAGGGAGGAAACAAAAGAAATAGAAGAAGCAATTAAAACTGATAATCATAATTTGATTAAGGAAGAGTTAGGAGATTTATTGTTCACAGTAATCTGTTTAGCGAGACATCTAAAAATAGACCCAAATGCAATCCTGTTGTCTGCAAATGAAAAGTTTAAAACCAGATTTCAAAAGGTTACATCAATAATGCAGGAAAGAGGCAAGGAGTTGGTTGGGCCAGAAGAGATGGAGGAAATTTGGCAGTTAGCTAAAAAAAACTAACCATCATTTATAATCTTTTTTTTATATTTACAAAATTCAAACACTTTACACTTTCCGCATAAGGGTCTTCTTGCAATGCATGTATATCTGCCGAGTATTATCAACCAATGGTGGGCATGCAATTTAAATTTATCAGGTACATTTTTCTCAAGTTTTTTCTCAACCTCAAGTACGTTTTTTCCTTGAGCAATTCCCAATCTATTTGAAACCCTGAAGACATGTGTATCCACCCCGATAGTAGGTAGTCCAAAAGCATTGTTCAATACAACATTAGCGGTCTTTCTTCCTACACCAGGTAATTTTTGCAGTGTCTCTCTGTCCGAAGGAACTTTATTTTGAAATTTTGTCATGAGTATTTTACAAGTCTGCACAACATTTTTTGCTTTAGCATTATAAAGCCCAATTGATCTAATAAAGCCTTTTAATTTTTCTTCTCCTAAAGCATATATTTTTTTCGGGGTACCAGCAATTTTAAAGAGTTTAGCCGTTGCAGCATTTACACTTTTATCTGTTGTTTGAGCAGATAGTATTACACTGATTAATAATTGGAATTTAGTTTTGTATTTGAGTTCCGTCATTGGTGAAGGATTATTTTTTTTTAGCACCTCAAAAATTTTAGCAATATTATTTTTGTCCATATTCTTTTATTTTTTTATATTTTTTAGTCTCTCGTGCAATTGCATCTTTAATGTATTGCTGGATTGATTCTTTCTTATGAGATTGTTTTGTATTGATTCTTCTATTATTTCTGATGCTTTCAATTCTTCGTAGACGATTAAAATAATAACCTCTAGATTTTTCAGCCTGTTTACCAGGCCACACCCATGACAAGCTCTTTGGATTATTAACCATCTTCATACAATCAACGGGACATTGACTGATGCACAGCTCACATCCATTACATTGTTGGTTGATAATAAAATGTTTTTGAAGCTTTGCTCCCACTATTGCATCTACAGGGCAAACCTTAATACATATTGTACACCCGATGCATTCGCTCTCATTGATTTCAGCAATTTGATATTGCTTAATTTCATTTAGGTCAATTTCCTCTTCCCCTTTTAAAATTTTTCTAAGTTGATTCTGAGTATGCTGTTTACCTGGTTCACACTTGTTTAGTTTCTCATCTTGGTTAACCACAGCTGACGCGTAAGATTTGCAATCATCATAGCCACATTTTTTACATTGGAGCTGGGGAAGAGCCTCAGTAATTTTCTCAATGAAACTTAATTTATGAATCATCAGGATATTTTAGAACCTGATGGCACTTCCTTTTCAGGTTGCAGAATGATTATTTGATCATCGTTTTGTGTCGCAAGTACCATACCATCAGAAACACCAAATTTCATTTCTCTTGGCTTAAGATTTACTATTATTACTACTAATTTACCCAGCAAATCATCTGGGTTGTATGATTTTTTAATACCAGCAAATACTGTTCTCACTTCATCGCCAATATCTACATTAAGTTTCAAAAGTTTTCTTGAATCCTCAACATCTTCAACTAGAACTATTTTTCCAATCCTGAGATCAACTTTTAAAAAATCTTCAATAGTTATTTTTTCATCCATTAGCCTCTTCCTTCATTTTATCAATTGACTCTTTTTCTATTCTTTTTAATATGGGTTTAAATTTTTGAATTTTTTTAGATAATTGTAAATCTTTAATATTTTTCCAATCTAAAGCATCACAGATAAGCAACTTCTCAACTTTTTCAGATATTTTTGGTAAAACTGGTTTTAGATATCCTGCAAGTATCCTGAAAAGATTCAACCCATCCGTACAAATTTTCTGGACCAACATTTTCTCTTTTTCATTTTTTATTTTTACCCAAGGTTTTTCATCATCAATATACTTATTGGCATCATCTGCCAATTTGGATATTAGCCTGATATTTGTAGAGTAGTTCCTGTTTTCATAACCATTGACAATGTTTTCTCTTATTGATAAATAACTCTTGATTAATGATTCATTGTGTATAGATTCAGAAAGTTGATTATCAAAATCTTCATTAATAAATTTTGCACACCTGCTTCCAATATTAATTATTTTACCAATCAAATCTGAATTTACTCGAGATTGAAAGTCATCAAAACTTAAATCAATATCTTCTATTTTATCGGTCAATCTGCTTGCAAAATAATATCTTAAATATTCAGGGTCTAAATGGTTCAAATAGGTTCTTGCATTAAAAAATGTTCCTCTAGATTTCGACATCTTCTCACCATCAATAGTCAAAAAGCCATGACAATACACTGCATTGGGCTTTCTAAAACCTGATCCTTCAAGCATGGCAGGCCAGAATAGTGCATGGAAGTATGCAATGTCTTTACCTATAAAATGGTATAACTCACAAGTTGAATCTTTTTTCCAAAATTCATTAAAATCTTTTTGATGTTTATCACAAAAGTTTTTATGTGAAGCTATGTATCCTATAGGTGCATCTAGCCAAACATAAAAATATTTATCTTTCATACCAGGTATTTTGAAACCAAAATAAGGTTCATCTCTTGTGATATCCCAGTCAGTAAGACCTTCAGATAACCACTCATCTAATTTATTTTTAATTTCAATTTGAGTCGTATCATCTGAAACCCACTGCTTTAAGAAAGGTTCATACGAACTAAGCTTAAAAAACAAATGTTCTGTTTCTTTAGTAACGGGTGAAGTTTGGGACACTATCGACTGAGGGTTCTTAACTTCTATTGAAGAATAGGTGGCACCACATTCTTCACAGGAATCACCATATTGATCTTTTGCTCCACATTTTGGACAATCGCCTTTTATAAATCTATCCGGCAAAAACATTTCAGCTTCTTCATCATAGAATTGCTTTATATTTTTAGAGATGATGTCACCTTTTCCTTTGAGTTGCTCATAGATGAACTCTGAATATTTTTTATTTTCATCGGAGTGTGTGGTGTAATAGTTATCAAACTCTATCTGAAAATCTGAAAAATCTTTTACATGTTCCTTGTAGGTCTTTTCTATTAATTCTTCTGGGGCGATTTCTAATTCTTTAGCTTTCAGCATTATCGGTGTTCCATGTGCATCATCGGCACATATGTAAACACAATCATTTCCACTCATTTTTTGACTCCTTACCCAGATATCTGTTTGCAGGTACTCAACAAGATGTCCTAGATGGATAGATCCATTGGCATACGGGAGGGCACTAGTGGCAATAATTTTTCTCATGATGATGGTTTAATAATTTCTCTTCTCTAAAAATTTGATAACACGTATACTATAGCAATCTTAAACAATTTAATTATATTTTATAGGAAAATCATAGAAAGCACTAAAGTTATGAATAAGGAAAATATCGAAGCACTGTTGAAGGACTATGACTGTCCTTATATGGGTACTGATCTAGTTACCGGCAATACCGTCAAAGACATTTCTGTCGATGGTGACAATGTTGCAGTTAAGGTAGTGCTAGGCTGGCCTGCAGAAGGAATAATGAAGGCGTTTCATGAAGGTTTGGATAAGAAAATTAAAGATGCTTATCCTAAAGCAAAAATCAAGCTTGACTTAAGTTATGAAATCATTCCGCATACTGTGCAGAAAAGCCTTGAACGAATTAAAGGCATTAAAAATATAATTGCAATAGCATCTGGTAAGGGAGGAGTAGGCAAATCAACTACTGCCGTAAACCTCGCGCTTGCTCTGAAAGAAGAGGGCGCAACGACTGCAATATTAGATGCAGACATCTATGGACCGAGTATTCCAAAGATGTTGGGGTTGTCAGGTCAACCAGATTCACCTGACGGAAAAACATTAGAGCCAAAGAAAGCACACGGCCTTCAAGCTATGTCAATAGGACTTTTAGTAGAGGAAGACACACCGATGATTTGGCGTGGTCCTATGGTAACCCAAGCTCTTGAACAACTATTGGCTGATACCAATTGGCAAGAGGTAGATTTTTTAATTGTTGATTTACCACCCGGCACAGGTGATGTTCAATTGACACTCTGCCAAAAGATTCCAGTCAGTGGCGCGGTTATTGTCACTACCCCACAAGACATTTCTTTAATTGATGCACGTAAGGGGCTCAAGATGTTTGAGAAAGTGGAAGTTCCTGTTCTTGGCATTATAGAAAATATGAGTACGTATGTTTGCCCTAAATGTGGAAATGAAGAAAGTATATTTGGTGAAGGTGGAGGTGAACAACTTGCTACGGAAAATGATGTCAGATTACTTGGCGAGTTACCGCTTGAAAAAAGTGTCAGGGAAGAAATGGATAAAGGTTCGCCAACGGTTTCATCAAACCCTACATCTACCACGTCGATGATTTACCGAGAAATTGCCAGAAAGATGGCAGCCGCTTTATCAATGAGGAAAAAAGATTATAGTTCTGCTTTCCCTAAAATTGTTATTCAAAACGATTGATTACACATTTCTCTTTTTAGACGATAAAAAATGTTACTAGATATATATATAATTTATTTTGTCGCATTACTGCCAGTTGTTTTCCTAATATCATATGTGTACAAAAAAGATTTATATCCTGAAGATAAAAGAGAAGTCTTTATAACTTTTTTATTAGGCGCATCCATTATTCTTTTTTTAGATATTTTAATTCCGGCAGTTGAGATATTCAATAACACTTTTTTTAAAGGCATTAGTAATAAAGCTTTCATGTCTTTTTTTAGAGCTGCCACATTAGAAGAAACTCTAAAACTTTTAGTGTTATATTTTTATGCATCAAAATTAGATAATTTTGATGAGCCAATGGATGCTATTGTTTTCGCTACGGCCGCATCATTAGGCTTTGCAGCTATTGAAAATGTTAATTATGTTTTCCACACAACTGAAACCCAATCCCAAGCATTTAGTGTTGCTCTCGCCAGAGCATTCAGTGCTGTCCCTTTACATGGATTGAATGGTGTAATCATGGGATTATTTTTTGGACTAGCTTTATTTGGAGATAAAGACAATAAAAAATATTTATTTTTAGCTTTAGCTGTACCAATTTTTATACATGGAATATATAATTTCTTTCTATTAATTAATGCAGGAATCTTAATATACATAATTCTATTTATTTTATTCTCACGTTCTTCAAAGATATTCAATAGAATTAGAATGGGGCAGCAACTAAAAGGACATGAATATTGGGAAAGAACTTATACTATTAACTCATCAGAGATTTATATGAACGTATTAAAAATTACAGGTATTATTATAGTGGGAGTTATTGTGCTTGAACTAATCTTCAATGCCTAACCATTCTTCTGCAAGCAATCTATGTTAAGATAATTATTCAATGGCAATAAAATCGGATAAATGGATAAAAGAAATGTCCCTTAAGCATGGGATGATTGAGCCTTTCCAGGAAAATCAAATTAAAAAGAATGGAACAGGCAGGGTTATTTCGTATGGCACTTCAAGTTATGGTTATGACGTTCGGTGTGCCGATGATTTTAAAATATTTACTAATATTAATTCATCATTTGTAGATCCTAAAGCATTTGATGATAAGAGTTTTGTGAATCACAAAGCTGATGTTTGTATCATACCGCCGAATTCTTTTGCCTTGGCCAGAACGGTTGAATATTTTAGAATCCCCAGACAAATTCTCACTTTATGCTTAGGAAAATCAACATATGCTAGATGCGGCATCATTGTCAATGTGACCCCGCTTGAACCTGAATGGGAGGGGCATGTAACACTTGAGTTTTCTAATACTACGCCACTACCTGCAAAGATTTATGCCAACGAAGGTGTTGCTCAATTTATATTTTTAGAATCTGATGAAGTTTGTGAGACTTCCTACAAAGATCGCAAAGGAAAATATCAAGGACAAAAAGGCGTTACACTCCCTAAGACATAATTGTGGATGACAAAAAAACCAACATAATTCTTCAGATTGATGTACATCACAAGCGCAAAGATTGGAATCATTATCTTGAAGAGTTTCAGGGCGAAAATATTTTTCAATCATATGAATGGGGTGAACTCAAGAAAGGTGAAGATTGGAAAGTTCTTCGTATACTGATAACTCGTCAACAGAAGACTAAGCCGATACCAATTCTTTTAGCACAAGTACTCGTTAAAAAAGTATTTGGGATTAAGATAGCTTGGTGTCCTGGTGGACCAATATTACAAACCTCTACTGTAGAAGTATTAGAAACAGCTTTAAAAAAGTTTACAGAGAAAATATTTTCTGAAAATATTTTTAATCTTAGATGTAATCCATACATAGAGAATACGAGTGATAACAAAAAAATTTTTACAGAATTTTCAAAACCTGAATATACACTGACCAGCCCAAAAACCATCATAGTGGATGTTAGGTCAGAAAAAGATTTTTTAGAGTCTATTAAAAAAAAGCATCGTTATTATGTTAAACAAGCGCAAAAACATAATCTGGAGTGGAAAATATATTATGGATCAGAAGCATCACAGAATTTTTTACTGGTTTATGAGCAAATGGTTGCAAATAAACAATTGAATTTTGATTTGATAGATATTCAAAGTTTTTCCAAACTTCTTGGAAATACAAAAGGTGGTAATCCGCGAGTTTTTTGTTTAGCGGGTATTAAAAGTAACAAACCGATAGTAGCTTGCATAATTAGTTTATTATCAGAAAAAGCTTTTTATCATTATGCGGCATCTAGTAAACAGGCAAGGGAAACGTTTGCTTCTTATGAAATGATTTATGAGTTAATGAAAGAGCTCTCTAAGATGGGAATAAAAAAAATGGATTTTGGTGGTATCTCAGATGATAGTTCATCTGCGGGTGTAGATTTTTTTAAATCAGGTTTCAATGGGAAAACATTTGAAAAAATTGGTGAATTTGATATTAGTAAATCAGGCATGAAAAGCTATTTATTTGGCAAGGCAATACAATTCAGATATAAGAAATAATTTTTAATAAGGAGGCATTTAATGAATGTAAACACACTAAAATGGGGAAGTACTTTTTTTATCCTAACAGGGATTTTAATAGCACAGTTTAATTTGTATCCATTGTACATATTCATACATTCAATTGGGGCAATAGGGTGGGTGGTTTCAGGCTATTTGATGAAGGATAAAGCAGTGATGACAAATTTTGGTCTACAGATACCTATCTTTATAATTGGATACATTAATTACTTTCTAAACTAATTTGGGCTTCAATTATCTAAAAGAGATACACTCCCAATTATTTGTCTTTGCAACCGATTGTATTTTATTGTCTCCATCAACTATAATCGCCTTACCAACTTCATCTAATAATGGTAAATCATTAAGGGAATCTGAAAAAAAGGTCGCTCTTCTTAAATCATAATGGTGAGACTCAGCCCACTTCTTTACCTTAAGAAGTTTACCTTCGCGAAAACATGGAACATCAACAACTTTGCCAGTGAAGGCATTTTGTTTGATTTCAAACTCCGTCGCAATCAGATTTTCAACAGAGAAAAGTTCTGAGATTGGTCTAGTAACGAAGCTGTTTGTGGCTGTGGCTATTACAACTTCGTTGTTTTTGAGTTCGTCTATAATCAATTCTTTAGCTTTTGTTAAGACTATCGGCTTTATTTTCACTTCAATAAACTTGTTTCTCAACTCTAAGAGTCTATCCATAGAATTATCTTTTAAAGGTTGAACACAAAAATTTAAAAAATCATCTATATCAAGATTCCCATCATAATAATTCCCATAGAATGCTTCGCTTTTTTCTTGATAGCTCTGTCCAACGATACCTTCTTCAAATAGAAATTCACCCCAATTCTGATCACTATCACCGTCAATGATGGTATTGTCTAAATCAAAAATTGTTAAATTACTCATCTATGCTAAATTTCCAGAAATTCGATAAAGAATTAAATAAGAGTTTCTACGAGTATGAATTGAAATATTTAAATGCATTTACATATTATTGCCATATCTTATTGTTCCTAAGACATAATATCGTTGATATTATACAATAATAATAATAACTATGGATAAGAAAAATTACAGAAAAGGGGTAGGAATAGTCGTCGTTAACTCAGCAGGCCAATTTTTTTTAGGTAAAAGAATTGGGAAGGAGTCATGGCAGTTCCCTCAGGGAGGAATTGATGATGGTGAATCACCGGAAGATGCACTGTATAGAGAATTACATGAAGAGACGGGGATAAAAAAAGAGAAAGTAGAAATTTTAACAATCAGTAATAAATGGCTGGTTTATCATATCCCTCACATATTTCAAAGATCCAAACGAAAGTTTGACGGTGTAATGCAAAAATGGTTCTTGTTGGAATTTCTTGGGGACAATGATGATATCAATTTAAATGCAACAGGGCATGCTGAATTTGATGCATGGAAATGGGGTGATAAACAAAATGCAATTGACAGCGTCATTAGATTCAAAAAAGGAGTTTATGTCAGCATACTCGATGAATTTTCTGATGCTCTAGAAAGGTTTAAATACAGCTAATAAAATTATTATAATTAGTAATACAACGGGAACTTCATTAAAGATTCGAAACCATAAGTGGCCATGCACATTTTTCCTCGCTTTAAATTTATACATAAGAAAGCCACACCATACATGATAGATTACGAGTAGGAAAATAAGGAACAGTTTAATTTTTAACCAATCTGCAAGACCATAGGACTGCATTAGTAGGATACCAAATAAAATTGTCAGAACTCCGCCAGGAGTCATTATGCCCCAAAAAAGTTTTCTCTCCATTATCTCAAAACGGTTGATTGAAATTTCATCCTCTGCCATTGAATGGTATACAAACAGACGTGGAAGATAAAACAAGCCCGCAAACCAAGTGACCATGAAAATCAGATGAAGTGATTTATACCATAACATGTTTATTATTCTACCTTTAAATGTATAATGTGGCTAAGTAATTTGTAATTACTATTTTAATTTTATCAATAGAACTTTATATATGGTAGCAGTTGGAATTGTAGGTGCATCAGGTTATACAGGTGAAGAGCTAACAAAACTTCTTCAAGGGCATCCTGAGGTTGAACTTACCGCATTAACATCACGCACACATGCAGGCAAGAAAGTTAATGAAGTTTTTTCATTACCTAAAAACCTTGATACAACTTTTTTGGAACCCAACATAAAAAACCTAAAGAATTGTGATGTCGTTTTTTTTGCAACACCAAATGGTACGGCGATGAAAATGGCAAATGAACTCCTAGATCATGACATACGAATAATTGATATATCTTCAGATTTTAGATTAACTGATTATAAAGTTTGGGAGGAGTGGTACAATTTTAAACATGTTGCTCAATCATTATTGGATGAGAGCGTATATGGCTTACCTGAAATACCTAACCAAAAAAGCAAAATTGAAAAAGCAAGAATTGTTGCTAATCCAGGCTGCTATCCAACAGCTGTTATTCTTGCNCTGTTACCAATTTGCAATACACTCAAAAAGCAGAAGATTATTGTTGATGCAAAATCTGGAATTAGCGGTGCTGGAAGAAATTTAAATACGGAGAAACTATTTTCTGCAAATGAAGAAAATTTTCAAGCTTATGCTGTCAAAAATCATCGCCATTATCCTGAAATTTTACAAACGCTTAACCAATATAATAATGATCTAGATATTTTATTTGTGCCGCACTTAAGCTCTATGACTAGAGGAATACTTTCGACACATTATATAAGTCATCAATACGCTTCGATTGAGGATTTACAACAAACATATCTTGATTTTTATGAACACTCCCATTATGTAAAAATTGCNGAGACAAATTCCTTTCCTAAGGTTTCAGAAGTTAACAAAACAAATGATTGTATAATCTCATTACATACATCAAGTGGAACCTCCAATGATGATGTTAACTTGGTTATTTTTTCGGTAATTGATAATTTAGTTAAAGGAGCATCAGGGCAGGCGGTTCAAAATATGAATATTATGTTTCAATTCGATGAAACCGTTGGATTACCTTAGTTTTTCTTGATANAACATCGTTTTTTGTCTTGTATTGTGTATAAACAATGAGTTAGACTTAAACCTCACGCAATAAATTAGAGTGGGGTTAGAATGGGAATTATGAAAATATTTGGCGATAAGTCGGTTAAGAGTGAAGTTNNAAATGGANCTNNNCCTGATACTGCTGTAGGCACTAATGCTGAATTTTGCGGCAATATTACTTTTTCCAAATTGCTTAAAATTTCTGGAACTGTTAAAGGAAATATAACGGCATCTGAAGAAGGTGATGGAAAAGTTATAATTGATGCTAAAGGTTTGGTTGAAGGTGATATTGTATCTCCTACAATTTTAGTTCAAGGAGAATGTAACGGTAATGTTCGGTCAACTGCTAAAATTGAAATCGATGCTTCTGCATTGATTACTGGGAATGTTTATTATGACATTCTTGATATGCATGGTGGTGCAACAGTAAATGGAAGTTTGATTAGGAATAAAGGGAAGACAGCTGGGCTTCTTGAAAAACAAGCCGAGTCNGANTCAAAAACTGACTTAAAAACTGACTTAAAGCAGCAACAAAAATCTTTCATACAATCGGTTGATTCATCCAAGACTAAAAAATAATTAGACGCTTTAAATTGTTTTTTTCTTTTGGATTTTATATAATTCACCTGTATTAAGATTTTTTACTAGGAAAGAAAATGCAAACTGAAGAAAATATATTGCAATCAAAGCACGGACTTATTTTTACCGAAAATGCAGCTGTTAAAGTAAAAGCATTAATAGAGGAAGAAAAAAATCCAAAGCTTAACCTACGTGTTTTTATCTCGGGTGGAGGTTGCTCGGGATTTCANTATGGTTTTACATTTGATGAAAAAATCCAAGATGGTGATTCAGCAATTGAAAAGTGTGGTGTAAAACTTTTGGTTGATCCTACAAGTATACAGTACCTCAGAGGTGCTGAAATTGATTATAAAGAAAGTCTTGAAGGATCTCAGTTTATTATCAAAAATCCTAATGCAAAAACCACTTGTGGCTGTGGTTCCTCTTTTTCAACATAAAAAAAATAATAAGGTCCTAATCGTATGACAGATTATCATCCAGGTCTTGATGGTGTTATAGCTACTGAGTCATCTATTTCAAACATTGATGGTAAAAAAGGAATACTAAGCTACAGAGGTTATTCGATTGAAGAATTAGCCAAAAAAAGTACATTTGAAGAAACATCTTATTTGCTCCTAACTGGAGAATTGCCAAAAAAAGAAGAGTTAAAAACTTTTACCGATGAAATAAATAAAAATAGAACTTTGCCGAAAGGACTTTTGGCGCTGTTAGAAAATTTACCAAAAGATTCAAACCCAATGAACGTATTGCAATTAGCAGTTTCATCTCTTGCTTCTTTTTATTCAATAGAATTTAATCCAGAAGAATTGAAAGCAAAGAAATATAATCAAGATTATTTCTTAAGAGTTTCTTCAAAATTAATTGGTAGTATAGGAACAATTGTGACTGCTTGGAATAGAATAAGGCAAGGCAAACCTCATATACCNCCACANCAANAACTTAGTTATGCAGAAAATTTTTTGAATATGCTTGATGATAAACGTCATTCATCAGATNTGGTAAATAAAATTATGGATGCAACTTTAGTTCTCCACGGAGAACATACNATTAATGCTTCAACTTTTACAGCTATGGTAACAGCATCTACTCTAGCTAATCCTTCACAAGTCATTGCATCTGCAATAGGGTCTTTGTCAGGACCACTACATGGGGGCGCTAATCAAAAAGTAGTTGAAATGCTTGATGAAATTGGATCAGTTGACAATGTAAAGAATTGGCTTAGCAAAACTCTTGAAAGNAAACAAATTGTTTGGGGAATGGGNCATAGAGAATACTCTGTGAAAGATCCTAGAGCGAATATTTTAACAGACCTTGTAAAAGAACTTTTTGAAGAACAAAGCGGTAAAGTTTCAAAAATTTTTGAAACTTTACCGCTTTGTTCTTCAAAAAGTTCTTTTACAAG
>NZWU01000041.1 GCA_002701705.1 Gammaproteobacteria bacterium | reverse complement strand
TAGAGCTTTATTCACTGCAGCTTTTTGTTCTTCTTCTTTATCTGCTAGAGCTTTATTCACTGCAGCTTTTTGTTCTTCTTCTTTATCTGCTAGAGCTTTATTCACTGCATCAGCTGTTTTTTGTTTAATGCCAGCCTCTTGTTTATCTAAGTCTAGTTTTTGTTGATTTATTTCATCCTTTTCTTTCTTATCTTTTTGCAGCTTATTCTCATACTGCTGCATAGCTTCTTGTGCTAGTGGCTGCCCACATAGTTCACAATATCTTTTATCTTGTTCACTCACTATTTAAGCCTTTTTGATTTGAGCTAGCACTGTATAGAAGATTGGTCCATCACCCATATCAGTAAGTTCTTGAGTATTTAAGGCATTGGCATTGACCCCATTTTTAACCAAAGACCCTTTATATTGCTTCTGAGTTGAGGCTACACCATCTAGCATTGACTCCATGATGACTGCATGTGCGTAGGTTTCACCAACATCATTGTAGATTTTGCAAAGATCTCCATCTTTGATTCTTCTTTTAGTGGCATCCTTTCTAGACATCTCAATCGTTGGTCTAGATGCCATCTCCCTCAGTCTCTTGACCGGTACGAATGAATTGCCGATGAACTGATGGGTTGCTGGACTTAAAATCTGGATAGGATATTTCTTTTTAAGTTTCTTATCGGTAAATTCCTCATGATGTTCAGGATATGGGCCTAAACCTATTTTTTCTGTATCCTCTGAATAGATTTGAATCTTACCATCTTTGGTAGGCCAGCCTTTTTTTAAATAATTTCTTCTTTTATTATTAACATCGCCTTTCATCCACCCTTTCTTTTTGAGTTTTTCATAGGTGATGCCCGTAAAGAGAGGATTGTGTTTTGAATCAATCATATTCCTAATCATGCTTTCATCACTTTCTGTAAAGCATTTTTCTTTATAGCCCATATATTTTGCAAGAGCCCGGAAGGTGTCTTGGTTGGACCTGCTTTCCCCAAGAGGTTTTATAGCAGATTGGGAAAGGCTAAAATAATAATGGCCATAGGGAGCATGGAGATCTAAATGTTCAAGAGCCGTATCAGCAGGGAGTACCACATCGGCATAATCACAACTATCGGTCCAGAAAGTTTCATGGACGACTGTAAATAAATCCTGTCTTTTTAATCCTTTTCTTACATCCGTGGTGTCTGGTGCACAATTTGCAATATCTGAATTCCATACAAATAAAGCTTTTATCGGAGGATTGAGTTTTTTATCGTTCAATGCGTTGCCTATTTGTACCATGTTGATTGATCTAGGTTCTCTCTTTTTAAGCAAAGCTGGCTTTTGAAGTTTATTTAAATCAACGTTCCACATCTCTTCAATCGAACCAACAAAAACACCAGAACTTTTGTTTCTCCAAGCACCGGTGATTGCAGGTAGCAGCATAATGGCTCTCACCATCATTCCGCCATTACGGTGTCGGTTAAGCCCATAGTTAGGTCTGATGTAGGATTTTTTAGTTGAGCCATATTCAAGGGCAAGTTTTACAATAGCTTCTTTTTTTATTCCTGTGATTCTTGCGACTTTCTCAGGTGTATATTTAGGAAGAATTTTTTTAAGGAATTCTTCATGACCTGTTGTGTATTTTTTCAAGAAAGCTTTGTCATGTTTATTCTTCTTCACAATGACATGCATCATTCCAAGAGCTAATGCCGCGTCAGTCCCTGGTTTAGGCTGGATGTGCCAGTCACACATCGCAGAAGTCCGAGTTTCCCTTGGGTCTATACATACAATTTTTGCCCCTCTTTTTTTTGCTTTTTCTACAAAGGGCACCATATGCACATGAGTGGAAACAATATTGGTTCCCCAAAGAATGATGTAATCATTATCCGGCACTTCATCAATAGCCGGTCCACAAGCGGCACCATAAGTATAAATACCTGCTGTTGATGCAGCCGCTATGCAAATCGTTCTACCTAATCTCGCTGCTCCCATCTTATTCCAAAATCGCTCACTCATTCCCCAATATCCAAGCATCCCAAGAGTGCCTGAATAACTATAAGGCTGTATAGCTTCTCCGCCATATTGTTTTTCAACTGCTTTTAATTTTTTTGCAATTAACTTTAAGGCATGGTCCCAGGTGACTCTTTTGAGCTTACCTTTCTTACCTTTAGGACCAATTCTTATATGAGGATATAAAACTCTATTTTCGTTATATACCAAATCAAGATAGTGATTTACTTTATTACATAAAAAACCTTTTGTAATTGGATGGCTTGCATCACCTTTTAGCGCTACAGCTTTTTTCATAGCAGTGTCAACTGTCACCGTTAGACTGCAGGTGTCTGGACAATCATGCGGACATGTAACATTTACTTTTTTGAATTTAGACTTTAACACTTATTCTTTTCTCCACTTTCTGAATGGATATGGCATTTGTAGGACAAACCCTCTCACATTCACCACATCGGATGCATTTTTTATGATCTATATATAATTTACCATGATAAATCCCATTTGTTTTCTGCGCATTAACCCTAGAATACCCTACATCACCGGAACTATCTGTTGTGGTTTTATGTGTTTCCACAATGCAATTTTCTACTGGTTTAACTAGAAGACATTCATCACACAGTACACAAAGATTATCATTTATTTCAAACTTGTAATGACAAAGATAACATCTTGAAGCTTCCTTCGTAGATTGTGTTTTGTTATACCCAAGTTCAACTTCCTTATTAAAACTTCTGGCCTTAAATTTTAAGGTAGGCATTTGAATAAGCGGTATGTAATTCATATTTAAATCACGCCCTGTATTTTTTATATTTTTTATNTCTACAGTTTTCTTTTTTAATTTTCTTTTCATTAAGTAGGTATCTATCGACTCAGCAGTGTCTTTAGCATGAGCAATTGCATCAATTAATGTGGTGGCTCCTAAAGCATAATCACCTGCTACAAAAATATTTTTTTGCAATCTAAATTGAGTGATAGAATTTTTTAGCTTTTTTCTATAATTATTTATTTTACTTATAGTTGAGAAATCCTGTCTTTGGCCAATAGCTANAATAATATGATCTGTTTTAATNGTGAATTTTGAACCCCTGATATCCGTTAACTTAGACAGGCTATTAATCCTTGTTTTAACAAGTTCAAGCCCTGATAATTTATTGTCCTTCAGAATTAATCGTGATGGTCTTGCATTAAAAATCATTTTTCCTTTTTCATTTTTTAATTCATCCAATTCACCGGGTAAGATTACCAGATCTCCAAAATCTCTCCTATAAAATGTCCTGACACTTTTGGCTCCAAGTCTTAAGGCAGTTCTAGAACAGTCCATTGAAGTGTAGCCACCTCCAATAACTACAACATTCTCACCCACTACTTTTGAATCTTGTTCATTGGTTCTAAGAAGAAAGTCCAGACCATCTTCCACTTGTTGGCATGAAGAAAAAGTCTTATCTATGGTATTTGTTTTATATGTACCTATGGCTAATACAACAGCGTCATATTGTTTTGCTAATAATTCAAGTTCACGTTCTGTACCAATGTTGTATCTACAATATATTTTTATTCCCATATCTGTTATTTGTTTTATTTCTTTTTCAATAATTTTTCGAGGTAATCTAAATACTGGAATACCCTGATTCAACTGACCACCAGGACTTTTGTGTTTTTCAAAAATATCTACAGCATGACCAAATCTTTTTAATTCTCTAGCACAAGAGAGTCCTGCAACACCAGAGCCGATAACTGCAATTTTTTTGTTGGTTTTTGAAGCTATAGGTTTAACAATAAATTTTTTTGAAGAACTTTTATAATCACCGGATGATCTTTTTGAAAAACATATGGCAAGTGATTCCCCATTATCATCTTCAGCATGACGACAACTATCTTCGCATGGTCTCGAGCAGACTCGCCCAAGAATTTCTGGGAAAATATTGTCCTCAAGATTAATCTGATATGCCTTATCAAAATCTTTTTTATATATTGCTTCTAAATAACCGGGTATATCCGTATCAGCAGGACAGGCTGACCTGCATGGAACACTGGCTTCATACCATTTGAAATCTTTTTTATCGGTTGAATACCCATGAGTATGAGTCAACGCAGAATCATCTCTTATAAAAAAACTTTTTTTCATCACTCCCCCTAAATTACTTTATCATAATTTTTTATTGCCAATGTATATAAGTGCTATTGATNCTTCTAACATATCTCGTAAATAGTTAGATTTTTTACTGTAAATATGCAATATTATTAGTTCAATCAATATTAAATTGGGGGAAATTATGGACTGGAGTGTTAAAGGAGATTATGCCGAAAATTGTAATTGCGATATAGTCTGCCCTTGTCTTTATTTGCAACCGGCATCAATGGGTCCTTGCCATGCGATGCTTATTTGGGACATCAAAGAAGGTCATTGTGATGATGTGAAGCTTGATGGACTTAAGGTGTCTGCTTTTTTACAAGCTGGAGCACCAGCGCTTACAGAAGGTAACTGTACGCTTGCGCTTTATATTGATGAAAATGCATCAGACGAACAAGAAGAAGCCATCAAAAAATTATGGGGCGGAGAAGGCGGAGGACACTTAGGTGTCATCGCAGGTCTAGTCTCGAATCTTGTTGGTGTTAAAAAAGCTAAAATTGAATGCGATATTACTGGCGTTGACAAAACTTTAAAAATTGACGGCGTTGGTGGATGGGCTATGAGTGGCATTGCTAATGCTGATGGAAAAATAGCACACTGTGACAGTCATCCGTTAGAGGTAAACCCAGGAACAGGGGGTGTTGACATAAATAAAACCACTAGTCAGGAATATGATGACTTTGGTTTAAAATGGAACACTAAATCTGATCGAGTTGGCCTATCAGGCACATTCGCTTATCAACCGTAAAATTTACTATAAATTAAAAAGAGGGCTTTTGGCCCTCTTTTTTTATTCACCAATTATATGAAGCTGAACAGTTCTTCTATATGTTTTATTTCGGTGCTCAAACAAAAAAATTCCCTGCCAAGTTCCTANCTCAAGTTTATTATCAACAATAGGTATGCTGAGATGAGTACAAGTAAGAGCAGATCGTATATGAGCACTCATATCATCAGGTCCTTCAGTTTTGTGCTTGTATAAGCTTAAATCTTGAGGNGCTAATTTATTAAAGAAGTTTTCTAAATCATAGAGGACGTCAGGGTCTGCATTTTCCTGTATCAGCAATGATGCACTAGTGTGTTTTATATATAGGGTAGCAAGACCATTATTTACATGATGATTGCTTAGTTCATTCACTACATCGGTGGTAAATTCAGTTAATTTACCGGGTGTAGAATCAATATTTATCTTAGTAAAAAACTGTTTCATAAGTTACTATTTATTAATTATAAAAATAACATTATATGGCTGACACTAAAATACAAAATGAAGATATAGCAAGAGCTATTAATGCTTTTAGTCAAAATAAATTTGATGAAGCGGAGAGNATTTGCCTAGATGTTTTAAAAAAAAATNATGANCCTGATGCCAATCATATTATTGGNTGTTTAAGAATGCGCGAAAAGAAATTTGATGANAGTATAGACTATATAAAAAAAGCAATTAAAGATCAGCCAGAAAACCTTGGTTTTCATGCCTCCTTAGGGTGTGCGTATAGTTCTATCGGAGATTATAAAAAAGCTATCGATTCATTTTCAGCTGTTACAAAATTAGATCCGAAAAGTTCACAAGTTCATTTTTACTTAGGAGAAGCTTTTAGACAAATTGGTGAATTTCAAAAATCACTACATCATTTTAATCAGTGTTCAGAATTGTCTCCAGATCATCTTGGTTCTCAACTAATGGCTGGTGTCGTTCAAGAGGAACTTAAACATTTTGACCAGGCTAAGGAATTATATCTATCATGCATTGAAACGTATCCAGATTACATTGCTGCACATATTAATTTAGGTATGTGTTATTTGCTTACAGGCGAATATGAGAAAGGTTGGGAAGAATATGAATGGAGATTAAAGCTCCCAGAAAAAAATCATAACCATGAATTTACAAAACCAAAATGGAATGGAGAAGACTTAAAAGATAAGACATTATTAATAATATGTGAGCAAGGTTTTGGTGATACGATTCAGTTCATAAGATTTGCTGAATTTCTTGCNNTAGGAGGAGCAAAAATCTGNGTTATGTCTCCGGATGAATTACTATCACTACTTGACCAACAAAAAGGAATCACTAAAGTCATTAGTTTTAAAGATTCATTACCCGACCATGATTTTTATACTTACATGTTATCAATCCCAAAAATTTTGGAGTGGAAGCCACAAATATATAATCAACGCTATCCATATTTGCAGGTGGAGAGTAAACCTCTTGAATTTTTAGATAGTGACAAGATAAATATAGGACTACTTACACAAACCAGGAAAGAGACGGGTGATGAAAAAAGTAGAAGTGTTGATCTTGATAAATTCAAGGGAGTATTTGATAAAAAAAAACACAATGTGGTTTCATTAGATTTCTTTGCTGATCAAACAAATAAGGACAATAATATTATTGACTTTTTTCCTGAAATTAATGATTTTACAGACACTGCAAATATAGTTCAAAATTTAGATTTGATAATTTCTGTGGATACAGTTATAGCACACATAGGTGGGGCTCTGGGAATAAAAGTCCTTCTATGTTTGCCAGCAGTACCAGGGTGGAGATGGGATTTGAATTATCCAAATACAACACCATGGTACCCATCACTACAAGTTTTCAGACAGCCAATACATAATGATTGGGATACAGTAATNAAAGAAATCAAAAACGAGTTAAATAAAAATGTCTAATTTCATAATAAGACAAGCTTTTGCAGAAGCAATGGACCTACATAAAAGAAACCAATTCGATGAGGCNAANCAGATATATAAAAAGATTTTGAGTGTAGACAGTTCGGAGCCAAACGCGAATCATCTAATCTCTTTAATCTATACTGTAGAAGGTGATTACAAATCTGCAAAAGAACACATTGAAAAAGCCATAGAGAAAGAACCTAATCAAGCTATTTTTCATAGCAATTATGGAGGTCTTCTGCAAACTATGGGAAAGAGCAAAGATGCTATACGAGCATATAAAAAATCTTTAAAAATTGATAAAAAGTGCTTCCAGTCTTATTATTCTCTGGGAATTTTATACACTGATAAAAAGGAATTTGATAATGCAGTTGAATCATACATTGGTGCATTAGAAGTAAATAATGATTCTGCTGAAACACATAATAATCTTGCTAACCTTTATAGTTCTTTAGATAATCCTCAAGCTGAAAAACATTATCAGAGAACAATAGAATTAGTTCCTCAAGAAATATATCCCAGACTAAATATGTCAAATTATTTTTTAAAGACAAAAGAATATAAAAAAGCAATTGCTATATTAGATGAATTGNTGAANATGGACTTGGAATCAAAGGAAGTCTATAACAACTTAGGAATAGCCTACAAAGGGATTGATGATGAGAAAAAAGCTTCAGAAATGTTTAAAAAAGCAATTGAAATTGATCCAGATTTTACTTTGGCCAAAAATAATTTAGATAGTTTAAAATCTTAAATTTCTTAACATATAAATAGATGGTGTTCAATAAACGTCAAAAAAAATTTAGCAATTAAGTAGTATTGATTCAAATTGATTTGAGTTAAGATTAAAGCTTGTGGGGGTTACACAATGAGGAGATTTTTCAGTTATATCTCATTTTTATTGCTGACGCCATTAGGTTTTTCATCTGCTAATGTATATGCGGGCGAGATGTCTAAAGCTATCACTGATCATGCCTACAATACCATTGATTCGGCAATTGAGTCTTGGGCATCAGAGAATATTCCTAATCTTAGACTTTTAGAAATAGAGACTACAACAAGAAATAATAATAAACCTGACATCAGATTTCTGACAATATTATCAATCTCTGAGAGCGAGTATGAAAAGTACTTATCTCAGGTTTCATTCTCAACATATGATAATCGTGAAACCATCAATGTTGGTTTGGTTTGGAGAGGCACTAATTCAGCAAAAACTTTAATTTATGGATTCAACTCTTTTTATGATTATGAAATTAATTCAAATCATTCCCGTCTTGGACTAGGCATAGAGTTGAAATCATCAGTGTACGATGTGAATGTAAACGTCTATGCAGGACTATCAGACAAAAAAAATTATGAAGGTTCCTTAGAAGAAGCTGCAGATGGTTATGATATTGAAGTAGCGATGTATGTCCCATATCTTCCTTGGGCTAAAGTCTATTACAAAGGATATGAATGGACTTCCAGCATCTTTAATGTAAAACATGGAGAAACGCTCAGCCTAAATTTACAACCAACCAGCAGATTAACTCTTGAAGCCGGTAGGCAAAGAGACAATACAATGACTGTTGGGCAAACTTTTTTACAAGTCAATTACACACTCTGTTGCAATAATGAAACAACCAATAAACCTATAGTTTTTTTCTCACCAATGGCATATAGCTATCAGTCAGTTGAGAACAGATTTTTTGAAAGAGTCAGGCGTGCGAATAAAATTGTCAAAGGTGTCAAAGGAGCCGTGACAGTAGGAAGAGGCACATAATGATTAAGAATTACAAACTACATATTTTTATACTATTTTTAAGCATGATTTTTTCTGGTTCATCATATGCAGCAAGTGCGACACCGAGTTCGTATAAGACTACAGTCTCGAAAGTCGAACTCTGCACTTCATCAGCCTGTACCTCCACTACAGTTCTTGGAAGTTCAAGTAAAACATTTGATATTGCGTCAGCCTCTGCAGGCGCAGATGTCGGCACCTATCTGTCAGATTTCACACTTCCTATAGGCACGACATTTACTCATATGAGAAGCACTATCAACGTAACTTTCAAGATGAAAGGTACTGTGGATGTGAGTGGCACAACTTGTAATACGGTGGCATCACCTACTGTTGCTGCTTCGTCTGCAACCATTACTGGAAAAACTGCTGCTGGTGGCACGCTTGGAGAAATGAGTTGGACTGTGCCTGACACCAATGGTGGCGGAGATTATAGTGATCTAACTAGCACCTATTCTACAAATGGGATAACCAAGGTAGATGGAGCTTCGACATTTACTTTTGTAAATGCATTGACTGTCCCGTACACTCCGAAAGCGACTGATGTACCACGAATTAAAATGTCTTTTGACGTGAAGAATACATTAGTTGCAACTACATCCGGTACAACTTGTATTATCTACCTAGACCCTCCTGTTATGAGCGTTACAATTACTGGAAGGTAAGGTTTTTATTGATTGTTACCGTCACTATGACAGCTGAAAGATTCTCTTTTACATAGGATGCGATTACGATAATGCGCAGAGATAATAAGTGTGCTACCTAACATAGTTATAAGTATTGCAACCATCTCGCCAAATTGAGTATGGAAGATTAATGCTAGGGTTAGTATGAAAATGCCACTTATCCCAATTAATGCCACCCAAAGATCGCGATGTCGTGAACAACCAACAGCTAAAGCTATTACAGCTGTCGGAATAATTAGATAAATTATATTTTCATGAAATTCATGTCCTGCTAAAAAAGGGCTTATCATAATAAGCACGGGTGTTAGAACACAGTGAATGAAACACATTCCTGAAAGTGAGATGCCTATTAGGTCAAAGTATTTTTGCATAAAATAAAGTTACTAATTGATGGTACTATTATGCACAAATTTGTCCAAAAAAAAAGCTGTTTTGCTACAATGGTCTTGAGGTTATAATAAATAAGTGTCGAATAATTACGATTTGTTATTAAAAAATGGAGAAGTAGTCCTCCCTGATGGGATAAGTGAAGTTGACATTGGTGTGTCAAATGGAAAAATCAAAAGCATCAGCCAACCTTCAAATGCATCTGCAGAAAAAACCTTTGATTGCAAAGGCTTACATATATTGCCGGGCGTGATTGATACCCAAGTACATTTCCGGGAACCGGGTAATGAACACAAAGAAACCCTTGAATCAGGAATGAAGTCAGCAGCAATGGGGGGTGTGACAGCTGTTTTTGAAATGCCAAACACCAAGCCTCTAACAACCACCGCAGAAGCAATGGCCGATAAGTTAAATCGTGCCAGCAAAGCTGCGTGGACCGATTATGCATTTTATCTTGGTGGAACCCAGCATTATGCTGAAAATCTCGGTGAGTGGGAAAAGATAAAAGGGGTGTGTGGTATTAAAATTTTTATGGGCGACAGCACAGGTGACTTATTAACAGCAAGTGATACTGAACTTGAAGCAGTATTATCCAATGGGAAGAGAGTTGTCGCAATTCATGCAGAAGATGAGTACATCATGCAAGAAAACAAAAAAACTATTTTAGGCAACAGCAACGATGTAAAATTGCATGGCAAGTGGAGATCAGAAGAAAGTTGTTTGTCAGCTACTTCCAGAATTTTAAATATTGCAAGAAAATATAATAGACATGTCCATGTTCTTCACATCACAACTGCTCAAGAAATGGAATTACTTGCTAAAAATAAAGATATTGCAAGCGTAGAGGTATTACCAAACCACCTTACATTGAATGCGCCTGACTGCTATGACAAACTAGGTACGCTCGTCCAGCAAAATCCACCCATTAGAGAAAAACACCACCAAGAAGCATTATGGGATGCTGTCAGAAACGGCACTGTGGATATTATTGGTTCAGACCATGCTCCACACACTCTAGATGAGAAGAACGCAACTTACCCAAATA
This sequence comes from Gammaproteobacteria bacterium, assembly GCA_002701705.1. Classification (GTDB taxonomy): domain Bacteria; phylum Pseudomonadota; class Gammaproteobacteria. The sequence goes on along the minus strand of NZWU01000041.1, from coordinate 1,749 downwards.
CACCAAGTGGAACACCAGGGGTTCAAACAATGGTTCCTATTATGTTAAATCATGTTAATGAAGGTAGGTTAACTTTAGAAAAACTTGTTGAACTGTGGTCTTCTGGACCAGAAAGAATACATAAACTTTCAACGAAAGGAAAAATTGCAGTTGGGTATGATGCAGATTTTACCATTGTAGATATGAAAAAGAAAAAAACCATAACCAATGAACAACAATACTCAATCTCTCAATGGACACCATTTGATGGAATGGATGTAATCGGATGGCCCATCTCAACTATCATCAGAGGGTGCATCGTAATGCAAAATGATGAATTAAGTTCTATGCCGATAGGCAAACCGGTTGAATTCATCGAAACTTCATAATAATGCTTAACCAACAGAAGAAAGATCAGGAAGAACATATCGTATTCATGCAACTAGCTATTGAGCTAGCAAAAAATGCTTTTGAAAAAGATGAAGTGCCTGTTGGAGCAGTCATTGTTGAAAGAAAAACATCAAATGTTATAGCTGGATTTTCGAACCAAATGAGACAAAACAGCATAGCTATAGAACATGCAGAAGTATTAACTATCCAACAAGCTATGAAAGTGTTAAAAAATGAACGGCTAGTAGGATGTGATATGTATGTATCTTTGGAGCCATGCCCTATGTGTGCTCATGCCATCAGCATTGCAAGGTTAGATCGTTTATTTTATGCAGCGAGTGATCCAAAAAGTGGAGGCGTTGAACATGGTCCAAGAATATATGAGTCCAGTTCATGCCATCACAAACCAGAAGTTTTTGTTGGAATGCATGCATCGGAATCATCAGAATTATTAAGAAATTTTTTCCAAAGTAAAAGAAAAAATTGACACTTCATAATCAACTACACCAAATCATATTTTTCTAAATTTTTATAGATGGCACCAGTTTTAGTCAGTACTGAACTTTTTAAAAAAAACTCACTAACATTAATTTTTAATTTGTTAATCTCTAATTCACCAAGTAATTTCATAAAGTCTACTTCACCATGAAATCTCTTTACTCGAGCAATGGTGATATGACCTATAAAATTTGACTTGCGTTTGAATAGACCTTTCATACCATCATCAATGACTTTTTGTAGTGGTACCTCATCAACTTCCAACCAGACCATTTTGATTGATTTTCTCCTAAATACAGTTATTTTTTTCAAAACTAGGTTAAATGATTGAAATTTAATCAAACTTAATCTTTCTTTGACTGCATCGATGGTCATATCATCAATATCGTCAAGAAACTTAAGGGTAATATGCAGATTTTCTGGCTCAACAAGTTTACCTCGGAAATGAGACCCCACAATCTTTTGCACTCTCTCAATCTCTTTTTTGACTTTTTTGTCTAAATCGATGGCAATAAAACAGCGCATGGTATTTTTTACTCAAATAAATCTGATTATACTAGGGATAATGAACAGGAACAAAAGGCAATAACCATGATGGCTAAATTTTTTCTCATACTAGGAATTATTTTTATACTGATTGGCTTGCTTTATCCGTATCTCTCAAATTTAGGTCTTGGTAGACTCCCGGGCGATATTATAATAGAGAGAAAGAATTTTAATTTTTACTTTCCTATAACTACATCAATAATTATCAGTATCGTCCTCAGTATACTGTTAAAAATATTCTTTAAATAATTAAATGAAAAACCTTATATCATTTTTACTGATTTTATTTTTCTCTAGCACTGTATTTTCAGAAGAACAATTTAAGCTTGTTGAAGT
>NZWU01000040.1 GCA_002701705.1 Gammaproteobacteria bacterium | reverse complement strand
AATACTGTGTTTATTTGTGAATACAAATTTTTCAATAATTAGCACAGAGTTTGATTCTTTAAAATATATCAAACCCGCCATATCAATATATAAATTTGGTGGCTATGAAACTTTAGAGACATTACCTACATATCCATATATATTAAGTTTTTTTTTTAAAATATTTGGGTTACATAATTATCTTTCAATTATAATCTTTCAAAGTTTTCTTTTAGGTTTAATATCTTTTTTTTTAGCGACAGTAGCAAAGAATTTTAATAAAAATTTCTTTTATCCAACTTTAATTCTAACTTGTCTGTGGCCAAATTTAATTTGGAGAACAACTTATATATCTCCTGAAATCGTTTTAACATTTCTTTTAGTATTATCGTTTTATTTTTTAATAAGATTTTTTTATGAAAAACATAATTTTTTAATTTATTTGTCATTTATATTTATTGGCTTATCATGCTTAACAAGGCCCAATGTAATTATATTACCCTTATTACTTTTAATTTTTTTACCACTAATTTTCAAAAAAAAATTAAATTATTCTAATTCAAAGATTTTTAAAACTGTTTCTTTTTGTTTTTTAATTTTTTTTGCAATAATTTCAACTCAAGTACTTAAAGTTTATAAAATATCAGGTTATTTTGGATATAGCTCACAATCTGGAAGGGCAATCTTAAGTTATTATTATCCTTGTCTTGCAACATCATATGGTTGCGGGAAAAGAAATTTAGATGCCTTTAATAGCGGCAAGAAAGAATACGAAGAAAGAATAAAAAAATTGAAACCAGAAGACTTAGAAAATCAAATTATTTTGAGTCGAATTCAACGAAGTATAGGAATTGAAAAAATTAGGCAATTGGAACTAAAACAAATTATACAAAGTTCTATAGGTAGTCAAATTAAATTATTTTTTCATAACTTTTTTTATGATGTTTTGTTTCGTTTTGATATCACCGCTTTTCATTTTACTGAAACCGAAAATACGTCGAATTTTTTAGAAAGGATAATAAAATTTTTCAAGATTGTATTTACTGATAAATATATGCTTATTTGGTTTTTTTTCGAAATGGTTCTATTTTTATCTAGATTATTTCAGTTTCAAAGTTTTGTTCATTTTATAAAAACTAGAGAAAATAAAATTTTATTTTCATTATTATTTATTTTTATTTTATCTCAAATAATCACTTTAATTGGATTTAGCACAGTTAGATATAGAACACCGTTAGAACCCTTTTTAATACTAATGACTATATTTGGTTTTTCTCAAATAAAACAAAAATTGTTTATGGGTAAAAAATATAAATGAATGTTAATATTTTAATGAGCAATCAATTTTTTCGCGATCATTGTTCATATAGTTTTGTTTATCCTATAATAAAATCTATAAATTTAATCAACGATAAAGGTATAAAAATTAAATTTATTTATAATTTAAACAAAAATTCTTTTGATTGCGATACTTTAATTATTGATAGTAGGTTTGTAGGAGGATCTGTTTGTAACGCAAAATATATAGACTTTTTAAATAAATATAAGTCAAAAAAAAATAAAATAATTTTTTCTGATACAGCAGATAACAGCGGACAATTAAAGATAGATTACTTAAATTTAGCTGATAGTTATTGGAAAGGACAAGTTCTAAAAAATAAAAATGAATATATGTCAGTTCATTACGGTGGAAGATTATTTACAAATTATTATAATCAGAAATTTTCAATCAAAGACAAAGACGAAATTTATAGTCAGCCAGTTACAAAAAGCAAGCTATTAAAAAAAATTAAATTATCCTGGAATATGGGCCTTGCAGATCATGGAATGTTTGCGCATATAAAACAAAAACTATTTTCTTTTTTTAGATTTAATAATTTGATCAGCAATACAGCAAGCTATAAAAAACCCAATAATGAAAGGATACAAAACATATCTTGTAGAATAGGTGTTAATTATGCAAGGAAAAGTGTGCAATTTCAAAGAGAGAAAATATCAAAAATTTTAGTAAAATTTTTAGAAACAAAAAAAGTAGGGCGTTTGAAATATTTAAATGAAATTAAAAATTCTAAATTCGTAGTTTCTCCTTTTGGATGGGGCGAACTTTGTCCAAGAGACTTTGAAACTTTTTTATATGGTGCGGTTCTTATAAAACCAGAAATGGAAACAATAAACACATGGCCAAATTGGTACATACCAAACAAAACTTATATACCTTTTTTATGGGATTTAAGCAACTTTGAAACACTTTTAGACAACATCACTAAAAATTATAATAACTTAAAAGAAATTGCTGTTAATGCTCAAAATAAATATTTATATTTTACTATTGGAAATAAATCTGAAGAATTTTTTGTAAATAGGTTTATAAAATTAATTAAGATTTGATGACAATGAAATGTATTTTAGTTACTGGCGGCGTCGGCTTTATAGGCTCAAATTTTATCAAATCTCTGTTATCAGATAACTATAAAATTGTAAATTTGGATTTATTAACTTATGCAGCATCTTTAAAAACATTATCTGAGTTGAAAAGAAAAAAAAATTTTATTTTTATAAAAGGGAATATTGGAGATAAAACAAAAATAAATTTCATTTTTAAGCAATATAAACCAGATTCAGTAATTAATTTTGCTGGCGAAACACATGTTGACAGATCAATTGATAGCCCTAATGAATTTATCAACACAAATATTTTATGTGTATTTAATTTTCTTAATGCTTCATTAAATTATTGGAAAAAAAATCAAACAAATAAAAAAAAATTTAAGTTTATACAAGTATCAACTGATGAAGTTTATGGATCGGTAGATACAGGGACTTCAGATGAAAATTCAAATTTATCTCCAAACTCACCATATGCTGCATCAAAAACAGCTGCTGATCATCTGATATCATCATATTTTAAAACTTATAATTTCCCTTCCATTATTGCAAGATCTTCTAATAATTATGGCCCTTACCAATTTCCTGAAAAACTTATACCATTGATTATTTTGAATGCATTAGAAGGGAAGATATTGCCAATTTATGGAAATGGTAAACATATTCGAAATTGGATATATGTAGAGGATAATGTTAACGCATTGAAAAAAATTATTTTAAATGGAAAAATAGGAAATATTTATAATGTTGGCGGTAAAGAAGAAGTAACAAATATAAGTTTAGTAAAAAAAATTTGTAAAATTTTAGACCAAATCAAACCAAGAAAAAATAAGAAAAAATACGAAGATTTAATTAAGTATGTGGAAGATAGACCAGGTCATGACAAAAGGTATTCTTTAAATTCTAAAAAAATTAAAAAAGAAATTAAATGGAAACCTAGAATTAATATTGACGAAGGTTTAAAATTAACAATCGATTGGTATCTTAATAATAAATCTTGGTGGAAATCAATAAGAAAATTTAAATATAAAGGCGAAAGACTTGGTAGAAAACTTAAATAAAACCAAAGGAATTATTCTTGCAGCAGGAAGAGCATCTCGTTTATTTCCAATCACACTTGCTGCAAATAAACAGCTTTTAGCTATTTATGACAAACCGATGATCTATTATCCTCTATCAATTTTAATGTTAAGTAATATAAGAGATATATTAATTATCACTCGTAAAGAAGATTTAAGTAATTTTAAATCATTATTAGGAAATGGAAAACAACTAGGAATTAATATTTCATATGCAATACAAAAAAAACCTAAAGGTATTGCAGAATCTTTTATAATTGGTGAGAAATTTATATCTAAATCAAATTGCGTATTAATATTAGGAGATAATATTTTTTATGGCGAAGGTTTTAGAAATAAACTATTATCTGCAAGACAAAAAAGTAACGGTGCAACCATTTTTTCATATCAAGTTAAAGATCCTGAGAGATATGGAGTTGTTGAAATTAATAAAGATGGTGAGGCTAAAAAAATTACTGAAAAACCAAAAAAACCCAAATCAAATTTAGCAGTTACTGGTTTATATTTTTATGATAATGAAGTAGTCCAAGTTGCTAAGTCTTTAAAACCATCAGCAAGAGGCGAACTTGAAATTACAGATGTTAACAAAATATATTTAGGAAAAAAAAAACTTTATGTAGAACAATTTGGCAGAGGTTTTGCATGGTTTGATACAGGGACACCAGACTCTTTATTGTCTGCTAACAATTTTGTTTCAACTATCCAAAGAAGGCAGGGTTTATCAATAGCGTGCCTTGAGGAAATTGCTTATAAAAATAACTGGATTTCTAAAATACAGTTAAAAAAATTAACAGATTTGACTTCAGTTGGGTCTTATAAAGAATATCTAAAACAGATCTTATACAAATAAAATGTGTGGAATAACTGGTTTTTGGGATCTAAAGAATATATATAGTTCCCAAGATCTCAAGAATATTATTAATAAAATGAAGGCTTGTTTAAAAAGTAGGGGCCCTGATGATAGTGGTATATGGATTGACAATAAACAAAATTTATCTTTAGGACATACTCGTTTGTCAATAATTGAACCTACAAGTCTTGGCAGGCAGCCAATGATATCAAGCAATAATAGATTTATTATAGTTTATAATGGAGAAATTTATAATTTTTTCAAATTAAAAGAACAACTTCAAAAAAATAATATAAGTTTTAGAAGTAATAGTGACACAGAAGCTCTTCTGGAAGCATGTTCTTTCTGGGGTATTAAAAAAACACTCTCATTAATATCAGGAATGTTTGCATTTGCATTATGGGATAGAAAAAAAAAGGAATTGATTTTAGCAAGAGATAGGTTTGGGATTAAACCTTTATATTATTCATTACAAAATAAACTATTCTTATTTAGTTCACAATCAAAAGCTCTTATAAAGCACCCAAAATGGAAAAAAAAAGTTAACCCGAACACTTTGGCTGATTATTTTAAATATGGTTATATTCCCTCAAACAAAAGTATTTATCAAGATACTTTTCAAATTCCGCCTGGTTGCTATATAAGAATTAATTTAGAAGGAAGGATAAAAGAAAAATGTTATTGGAATTTAAAAGAAAATATAAACGAGAATGAAGATACAAGCGCTGAGGCTATAGAAAAAATTTTAGAAAGTTCCATAAAAAAACATATGATTTCTGATGTACCTATAGGCTCATTCTTATCAGGAGGCATTGATAGTTCATTGGTAACTGCTTTAATGCAAAAAAATTCTACCAGTCCAGTTAAAACTTTTAGCATTGGTTTTGATGAAGAAGTATTAGATGAATCAAAATATGCGCAATTAGTTGCAAAACACTTAAATACCGATCATCATCAGGTTATCTTTAAACACCAAGATATGATTGATCTTGTAAGAAAAATAAATACTGTTTACGATGAACCTTTTGCGGATTCTTCACAACTTCCAACAATTTTGTTATCACAAATAACAAGAAAAAAAGTAAAAGTAGCTTTATCAGGAGATGGCGGAGATGAATTCTTTGGAGGGTATAATAGATATAACTGGGCAAAAAAAATAAATCTTTTTTATAATTTTCCACTAGTTATAAGAAAACAATTGTGTAGTTTAATAAAAATTTTTAGTCCTTCAACTTGGGATAAAATTTTTAATTTTTTTCCTTATTTAAACAAGTACGCTTTTTTGGGAGATAAAGCTTATAAACTTGCAAATGTTTTAAGCCAAAAATCATATTCTCAAGTATACCCAAGTTTAGTTTCACAGTGGTATAGTGAGGAACTACCATTATCAACAAAGAATTCTTTTTTAGAAAAAAGTTTTATTGATAAGAATCTACTATCTTTAGATATTGTAAAACAAATGCAAATAAGAGATATAATTTCATATTTACCAGGGGATATTCTTACTAAAGTTGATAGAGCTAGTATGGCTTATGGGTTAGAAGTAAGAGTTCCTTTTCTTGATAACGAATTAATTAAAAATATCTGGTTTATTAAAGATAGAGATAAAAAAAAAAAATTTTATTAAAAAAAATATTATATAAATTTGTTCCTAAGCATTTAGTTGATCGTCCTAAAATGGGATTTTCTGTTCCTTTAGATAAATGGTTAAGAGGCCCTCTTAGAGAATGGAGTGAGAATTTGCTTGAAGAGAAAAAACTTAAAGATAGTTTCTTAAATTCTAAATTAGTTAGAAATAAATGGCACGAGCATCTTTCAGGTAGAAGAAATTGGCAATATTCTTTATGGACAGTTCTTATATATCAGTTGTGGCAAGAATCATAAAAAACTTTTTTTTAACATTAAGAACAAAAGGTTTGATAGTGCTTGGCCTAGCAATTAAAAATTATTTTCAGATTATTGTATATAAAAAATTCTTTCCTTTTTCATTTATAAAAAAAAATATTTTTAATTATAAAATGTTCCTCGATCCAAAAGATAAAGGTATTTCTAGAACTTTAATATTATTTGGTAAAAGAGAATTAGATCACAGAGAAATATTATTAAATGTTTTAAAAAAAAATATGAGAATCTTTGATATAGGTGCAAATATAGGATATTACGTTTTAATGCAAAGAAAATGTATAGGAAAAGATGCAAAAATCGTAGCGTTTGAGCCTTTGCAAGAAAATGTAAGTTTGTTAAGAAAAAATTTAAATTTAAATAATGATAGAACAACAATAGTTATTAAAAGTGGCGTTTCAAACAAATCAGGATTTAAACAATTTTATCCATCTTCTCATTCTAATTTAGGATCTTTTAATTTAGATAAACAATCAAATCATCAATCAGAAGACAAAGTAAGAGCAAAGGTTTATAGGCTAAAACATTTATTTAAGAAATATTATTGTCCTGATTTAATTCGTATGGATGTAGAAGGGCATGAAATTGAAATACTTTCTGATTTGACTACTTTTAAAATAAAAAAGTATCCGATGATTTGTTTTGAGACACATATATCAAGATATAAAAAAGATTTAAGAATGAAAAATGTTCTATTAAAGCTGTTTAAGATTGGTTACAAAATTAAATATGCCTCTAGTTCTTCAGAATATGGGACTAAATTAATTGCAAACTACGGATATAATTCTATCAATCCATTACCTATCAAGACTGATGATGTAAAAAGAAATATTTATCAAAATATAGATAATAATGATGCAATCGAATTGATTTGTGAAAAAGGTGGATTAAGAACAATTTTATTATCAACAAAATAATTAAAATAGATTAACTTTTCTTATGTGTGGTTTAGCAGGGATTTTAGGAAAAAGCATTTCTGATTTACAAAAGAAGAATGTTTTAAATAGTATAAAACATAGGGGTCCAGACTCATCTGGTGTTTATACATCTAAAGATATAACTTTAATTCATACAAGATTAAGTATTTTAGATGTCACTAAAAAAGCAAGCCAGCCGATGATAGATAAAAAAACCGGGATAGTAATTTTGTATAATGGAGAAATCTATAATTTTAAAGAAATTAGGAAAAACGAATTAAATGAATTTAATTTTCAATCAGATTCAGATACAGAAGTAATACTTAAATTATATATCAAATATGGAAATAAATTTGTTTCATACCTTGAAGGAATGTTTGCTATTGCTATTTGGGATCCAAATAAACACAAATTATTTTTAATTAGGGACAGATTCGGAATAAAACCAATTTATTTTTTTCACTATGATAAAATTTTTGCATTTTCATCTGAGATTAAACCATTAATTAATTTTAATATTAATCCTAAAATCAAGAAATTAAATTTAATAAATTATTTACAATTTGGCACTACATCAATTTCAAATGAAACTTTTTTTGAAAATATATTTTCTGTTCCATCTGGAACAATATTAACTTTCTATAAGAATAAGAAATTTTTGACTAAATATTGGAGTCTTGAAAAAAATTTAAATAATAATTTTTATAACCTTGATGAGCATGATGTAGAAAAAGAGTTTTTTAATTTGACAAATAAGGTAGTTAGTGATCATTTAATATCCGATGTTCCTGTAGGTTTAACTCTTTCGTCTGGTTCTGATTCACAATTTATATTAAATTCAATAAAAAATATTTCTCAGCAAAAAATAGAAAGCTTTACATATGGTTTTAATGAAAGAAAGTATGATGAAATAAGAAAAATAAAAAAAGAAAAAAAAGATTCTCAATTAATCTATAACTCAATAATTGTAAATTCAAATACACTGATTCAAGATTTAGAAGAATCCATAAAAGATTTTGAATCACCAATTGGTGGGGTTGGCACACTAGGTATGTGGAAATTAATGAAGCTAGCTAGGAAAAAAAAAATTCCAGTTCTTTTATCTGGCGAAGGATCAGACGAAGCATTTTGTGGGTATAAATATTATTATTATTTTTATTTATGGGAGTTATATACGAATAAAAAATTTGATTTATTAAATAAAGAAGTTTCATATTTAAAAAAAGAATATGGGAATAATATGAATTTAACGAAAGAATTTATCAAAAAATTTGTTACGAAAAATATGAAAAATGTTCAAGCCCCGGATGGATCCTCTTTAGAGGACAAGAGTTTTTTAACAAAAAATTATCAAAAATATATTAAAAAAAACAATCCATTTGCAAACATTAATTTTCCTGATAACTTTTCTTGTTTAAAAAAAAGAATGTATATTGACTTGTTTTATCTAAAAATACCTAAGTTACTTTGGTTTGTTGATAGAGCTTCTATGTCATCTGGAATAGAGTGCAGAGTTCCATTTTTAGATAGGAGGATAATTGAGAATTCTTATTCATTGCCTTCCAGTTTACTGATTAAAAATGGCGTTAGTAAGAATTTAATTAAATCTTTATTAAAGAAAAAATTAAAAATTAAAAGTATTAGACAACAAAAATTATTTGTTGCTACTCCCCAAAGGGAATGGATAAAGCATAATTTAAAAGAAAAATTTCTAAACTACGTTAAAAATGGATACTTAGTTGAAAATAAAATTATTAATTATAATAATTTAAATAAAGAGTATAGCCAGTATTGCGCTTCATCAAAATTAGGAAATTCATTTAAATTTTGGAAAATACTAAATGCTGAGATTTTATGTAAAACTTTTTTTTCTTAAATTATCTAGTTAAAAAAAATATGAAAAAAAATAGCTATATATTAGCAATAAATTATTTGGGGCATGATACTTCTGCTGCTATATCCTATAATTCTAGAATTATTGCTGCTTGTGAAGAAGAAAGATACAATAAGGATAAACACACAAGAAAGTTCCCAATAAATGCTATAAATGATTGTTTAAAAATAGTAGGAATAAAAATTAATGATCTAGAAGCAATCGCTTTTTGTGATAGACCACAATTTGCTATTTCAGAAATGTATCTAAAACCTGCTTTAGATGATAAAAAAAAATTAGATTTTATTGATAGGGATAAAGAAAAGATTAAAAATTTTTTAAATGTAGAATATCAAATAAGAAAAGAAACTAAATTTAATGGAAATATAAAATTTTATTCTCATCATTTATGTCATTTAGCAGGTTCTTATTATTCAAGTGGATTTAAAGATTCTTTACTTTTCAGTATTGATGGTTTAGGTGATAATGTTAGTAACCATGTAGGAAATGGTGTTAATTACGAAATTAACTTATTACATAAGGGCTCAAAGTTTCCAAATTCATTAGGTTTGTTTTATTCAGCTATAACAGATTATTTAGGTTGGAGACATCATTGTGATGAGGGAATAATAATGGCATTAGCATCTTACGGGAATCCTTATCAAAAAATTTCTTCAAAAAGCAAAGATAGTTATTTAGATATTATGCGAGAAATAATAAAGAATAAAAAAGATTTTGATATTGTTATTAATCCAGATTATACATCTTATCAATATGAAAAAGATACCTGGGTTTCAAAGAAATTTTTAAAAATTTTTGGCCCAAGAAGAAAATATAATCATAAAATAACTTCAAATCACATAAACATATCATCCGCTCTTCAAAAACGTTTAGAAGAAATAGTTTTTATGCAATTAAAGAAAGCAAAGAAATTGACAGGACAAAAAAAATTATGTTTGACTGGCGGCGTTGCACTTAATTGTTCAATGAATGGCAAAATTTTGCAAAGTAAAATTTTTGATGAAATATTTGTTCAGCCAGCTAGCGGTGATAATGGAACTGCAATTGGTGGATGCTATTTAGCTTCAAAAGATCTAAAAAAATTTAAACCAATCAAAGATTGGGATAGTTACAAGGGAAGTGATTTTAATGATGAACAAATAAAGAAAGTTCTAAAAAATAAAAAATGTTTATTTACTAAACCAAAAAATCTTTATAAAGAAGTTGCAAAACAACTTGCTAATGGGAAGATTGTATCTTGGTTTCAAGGCAAAGCAGAATTTGGGCCAAGAGCCTTAGGAAACAGAAGCATCTTAGCAAAACCATTTCCAATTTCAATGAAAGATTATATTAATAAAAATGTTAAATTTAGAGAAAACTTCAGACCATTAGCTCCTGCAATCTTGAAAGAAAAAAGTAAATACTACTTTAAATTAAATCAAGAGGAAACTCCACATATGTTACAAGCAATTAAAGTAAAAACAATTTGTTATAAAGAAACTCCTGCAATCATTCACGAAGACGGGACTGCCAGAGTACAGACTGTATCAAAAAAAATGAATATGAAATTTTGGAAATTGATTAAAGAATTTGAAAAAATTACAGGATGTCCAGTTCTTATTAACACTTCATTTAATGTAAAAGGTCAGCCAATAGTAAATTCTCCTGTAGATGCAATTAATTGTTTCTTGAGTACAAAAATAGATTGTTTATGTATAGGTAGTTTTATAGTAAAAAAAAATACGAATGAAAAATAAGAATTTAATAATAATTCCAGCACGATCCGGTTCTACTAGAGTAAAAGATAAAAATATAAAAAAAGTAGGTGGAAAACCATTAATTTATTACATAATTAAAGCTTGTGTTTTGAGTAAGTCAGCTAGAGTTATAGTTTCAACTAATTCAAATAGAATTGCAAAATTGGCTATAAAGTTTGGAGCAGATGTACCATTCTTAAGACCAAAAATAATATCTAATTCAAAATCATCTACAATATCTTGTTTAATTCATGCACTTAAATGGTTTAAAAACAATGAGAAGTGGGAACCAGATAATGTCGCTATTTGTCCACCCACCAATCCTTTTATAAAAAAAGATACAGTAAAGAAAATGTTTGATTTATTTATAAAAAATAAAAAAAGTAATTCGATAGTTACTATTTATAAACCAATAGATCATCCATTTAGCCTTATAAAGAAAAAAAATAAATTCTTAAAATTTGGAACATGTAAAATTAATAATTATAACTGGTTTGATTTTGAAAGAACTCAGGAATGGCCAAATGCTTATAGTTATTCCCCGGCTGTTAGAATAACAAGAGTAAAATATTTTAAAAAGTTTTATAATAATAATTTAATCAAAATATATAATAAAGCTTTCGATACAAGAAAATGCATGGGTTTTTTTGTATCTCAAACCGAAGCATTTGATATTAATGAAAATTTAGATTTTGAAATTGCAAATAATTTAATTAAAAACTTAAAATAAAAATCAAAAATGAAAATAGTTAAAATAGGTATAATTGGATGTGGCAGAATAGCAAATCACTATTTAACATTATATGGAAAAAACAAAATAAAAAATTCTAAAGTTATTGCTGTCTGTGATTTAATTATTACAAAGGCTAAATTATTAGCAAAGAAATTTAAA
>NZWU01000039.1 GCA_002701705.1 Gammaproteobacteria bacterium | reverse complement strand
TATGATGTTATTTAAAAGAAATAAAGTTTAAGTTATATAAGCCTAGAAGTCGTGTCTTAGGCCAATCATAGTCGCTCTAAGGTCTTTGCCTGTCTGATTGGCGTTATTCTTTGAATAGCCAGCATAAACTCTGCTGGTTTTAGAAAGCTTATATTGAAGACCCATATTATAACCATCTCTATCATAACCACTTCCAGCGTCAGCATCAGCCTCTGAATATGAATACTGGAGTGTTAAAGGTCCAGTTTTATAGTTAATTCCATACCAATCAACCTCACCGTCATTGCCTGACTGCGTAAACATCTTGTTGTCAAGACCAACATCTTCATGCATATACCAAACTTTGATTTTTTTCTTGTTAGTAAGTTTTAAATTGTAAGTAAATGTCATTTTCTTGTTATCATCTTTTACTGAATCATCTTTGCTGGCAGCATAAACAATATCAAACCCTTTTATTAAAAAATTTTTATATTCTATTCCATAGCCATAATCTTTTTTTACATTATGGCCTCCGCCACCTGTCCCTTCTCCCAGACCACGTATGTAAGCGAGTTCTAAGTTGCCAGATTTAATTCGGTAAAATGCTGATTCCCTCCAATACGAGCTGTGACCCATAGATGATTGAGTAATCAAACGACTATCTCTTGCCTGAGTGATAGTGTCATGTAAAAGGTCGTGCTTAGCCATATACCTATAAGGAGACTTAAGAGAACCAAATTTAAATTCACCAAAAGGTGTCAACATGCCCAACCAACCCTGCTTCAATGCAAAAGTCCTACAATCAGATAATGTCTCAGAACATGTTTTGCTATCGCCAGTAGCATCACCATCACCAATATCAAAAGCATATTCAACTTTATAATTGATGGCATAGCCATTGCCTATTGATGATTTGCCTTTTACTCCAAACCTACCCATGCCTTCATCATCTCGAAGACCATCAACGGAAGCGGTTGAACCTGAATCTCCTGCCTTTACGGAATCATATTGAACAAACAATTTTCCATAGAACATCACAGCTGATGGATTGCTGTGATTATTTTTTGTTTCTGCAAATGCTTTACCAAGACCGAAAAATAAATATATAGAAATTGCGAAAACAAGCGGTGTACAAAATAATTGCTTATAATCCATTAGGTACTATCACCTGGTGAATTATTAAAACAATTGCAACACTTGCTCCTAATCCAAACATCATCTTGCCAAAATCTTTTGCGATAATCGGGAAGACATATTTAAATCGGTAATCCTCGATTACAGACGAAATAGCTAATTCACGCCCAGACAATAATCCTACAAAAACCCAAGTTGTGGACATTGGCAAATCATTAAGTTCTTTGAAATAGTATAAAACAAAGGCGTACACAAGATTGATAATAGTGGATGATCTTGCAAACCTTGTGCCATGTTTACTGATTACTACTTCCTGAATTTTTCCACCGCCTGTATAAAACACATATCCAAGTATTAAGACAGTGGAGACAAGCACAATCATTAAATCACCAAGCATTAGCTTCCTTGGTAAAAAAACCGCAATATTTGCCATATCGTGTTGTAACCATGCAAACCAAAGCCAACCGCTAGTTACCCATTGACTTACCCTCCAAAACTTTCTATGTTTTGGATGATCTTGTTTCTCATTAATAAATCTTTCTAAAACTATCCAGATAAGATATGCAGCTATAGCAGCCACACCATAACCTACGATAGATTTTATAAGCATTTTCTCAAGGACGGTAAATGTAGCAAATGCTGATAAAACTAAAAAGGTTGTAGAAACTGGGATGCCAGCACGTGTCAAAAAAAGTAAAATTGCTGGCGCAAGAGCGTGATACCACTGAATCTCTTGGTAAGGAATTCGTGTTAATCTTTCATATGAGATATCGCCATCATAGAAATACCATCCATAGGTAATTGTAAAAACCAGCATGAATGAAGCTGCAAACCAGAGTGTATACCAAGAAAAATATTCTTTATTAGCAGAAAGGAATGTTCCTAAGGTTTGAATGGAATCATTTGCAATAACTGAGTAAGCTGCAAGAAAAAATCCTAAATACATCCAAACAATACTGAGTTCCATGAGGCTCCTTTAAGTAAAGTTTAATCTATCTAACCCCTGTTTAGATGAGTATACAATCAGACTGATACTCATATGAGAATAATAATTTATTAGATAATTTTGTAAAGACAAATTTTATTAAATTTTTGTTAAAATTATATTACAAAAACTACAGTCACTTTATATAATCTATCGAATAACCAAAAGACCTGGCGGTCCTTATCCCAAACTGGCATGAATTATTGGAATTCAGTGCTTTTCTCAACCGTCTTACATACACATCTATAACCCTAGAGCCTATATGGACCTTTTTCCCCCAAACAGAGGTTATGATTTCTTCACGTGAGAAGACTTTGCCAGGATTTTTTATCAATAATTCCAGTATTCTGTATTCTCTTGGAGAGATAGCTATTTCTCTGAAGCAGCAATAAACCCTTCGGGATCTATGATCGATTTTTACATCTTTCCATTCTGAACATTGTTGGGCATTTTCTGTCATGTTACTATTTTATACTTCTGTATATAATAACTAAATGATAGACATAACACTATATAACTCTAAAAAATATTAATGGATTTCAGCATACTTCTCGATACAGTCAGTGGCATAGTATGGGGCCCTATTACCTTATCCTTGTTGCTTGGAGTAGGAATCTATTTAACATTTGGTCTTAAAGCTTTCCCTATCACCAATATGGCCTATGGTTTCAGATCTCTTTTTAAGAAGGATGGGGAACAAAGTGATGGTGATATCTCTTCTTTCCAATCATTAATGACCGCCCTATCAGCAACTGTGGGCACTGGTAATATTGCAGGTGTTGCTACTGCTATTTTTCTTGGTGGGCCAGGTGCAATTTTTTGGATGTGGATTACAGCCTTGTTTGGTATGGCCACAAAATATTGTGAGGCTTTCCTAGCCATATATTTTAGAGAACGTAATTCTAAAAATAATATTGTAGGTGGGCCAATGTATTATATAAAGAATGGCTTAGATAAAAAATATCATTTTCTTGCCTATCTTTTTGCAGCTTTTGGCATGGTAGCCGCTTTTGGCATTGGTAATGGCGTTCAAGTAAATTCAGTTTCTCAGGTTATCAACATTGAATTTGGTGTTTCACAATCAATCATTGGTTTTACCATAGCTGTGCTTGTGGCATTTGTAATCTTGGGTGGTATAAAAAGCATTGGGAATGTTGCATCAAAACTGGTGCCCATTATGTCTTTACTATATATATTAGGTGGTCTGATTATTATCATTGATAACTATTCTCTGATACCTAAAATGTTTTTCCTTATAATAAATTCAGCCTTTACAGAAACAGCTGCTGCTGGTGGTTTTGCGGGCGCAACTATATCCATGGCTGTTAGGTTTGGTGTATCACGAGGTGTATTTTCAAATGAAGCTGGTCTAGGTAGTTCACCAATAGCACATGCAGCTGCACAAACAAACAATCCAGCTAAACAAGGATCTATTTCGATGTTGGAACCATTAATTGATACTCTAATAGTTTGCAGTATTACTGCATTTGTTGTTCTTATAAGTGGTGAATGGTTAAGTGGCATTAATGGTGCTGCCTTAACAACGTCGGCATTTGACCAAGGCCTTCCAATTTTTGGTAAATATATTGTTATATTTGGATTGATACTTTTTGCATTCAGTACAATCATTGGTTGGAGTTATTACGGCGAGAAATGTGCTGAATTTATTTTTGGTGAAAAAGTTATACCTATTTACAGATTGCTATGGATTATAATTATCCCTTTTGGAGCTATAATAAAATTAAATCTTGTTTGGTTGATAGCTGATATTATGAATGGGCTAATGGCCATCCCTAATTTAATTGCGCTAATACTCCTAAGTCCTTTGGTCTTTTCAAAAACGAGAGAGTTGTTAAGTAAAAACTAATGTTTAAATGATTATTAACTACAGAATAAAAAATATAATTGCTAATCATGTAAAAAATGCATTAATAGAAGATGATATTAAAAAGGACATAACATCATATTTAATACCTTCTAAGAAAAAAGCATTTGCAAAAATTATTTTCAGAGAACCTGGCGTACTATTTGGTACTCATTGGGTAAATGCAGTTTTCAAGAAAGTGGATTCTAAATTAAAAGTAAAATGGAAATTAAAAGATGGAAATGCAGTGAGAAAAAATCAAGTTGTTTGTGAAATCTCTGGTAGCGCTAAATCAATTTTAAAAGGAGAAAGGGTTTCGCTAAATTTTTTACAAACATTATCATCTACATGTACTATTGCAAAAGAATTTATAAATAAAGTTAAAAACAAAAAAATTACTTTATTGCATACCAGAAAAACAATACCAGGATTCAGATATGCGCAAAATTGTGCATGTCTAGAGGTTGGATGTAAATCTCATAGGTTATCCTTATCTGAATCAATTCTCATCAAGGATAATCACCTCAGGATAATAGATAATTTGAGTGATTTTGTAATAAAATTAAGAAGATACAAAAAACCAATTGTAGTGGAGGCTAAAACAATTCAAGATGTGAAGTTTTTGAATAAACTAGATATAGACCGAATTTTACTAGATAATTTTAATCTCACTAAATTGAAAAAAAGTTTAAAAATAATAGAATCTATTCCGGTTGAAATATCAGGCAATATTACGCTTAAAAATATAAATCATTATGCTCTAAAGGGAGTCTCCTATATATCCATTGGCTCTCTAACTAAAAACATACATGCTCTCGATATGTCATTACTCATTCGGTGAATATGGTAAATTGGTATGTTTGCAGTTATAATACTGATTGATGAGTGATGTTTGAGAACTATAAACAATCCAATCATTTGATAAAAGTATTCATTGTTGTCTTTTTTTTCTGGTTGATACTTTCCGGTATTACCTCAATTGGCATGATTGCCCTTGGACTTCTATCCTCTTTGTTTATTATTATTCTAATAAATAAGATGGATATCATCGATCATGAAACAAGTATGATTAATTTCAAATTTTTTAAATTAATAGCCTATGTTTTTTGGTTAATGAAGGAAATGATTCTTGCAAATATCTTGGTTTGTTTCTATATAATTTCACCAAAAAATAAAACTAATCCTTCCATCATAAAATTAAAAGCGTCACAAAAATCAACCGTTGGAAAAGTTTTATATGCTAACTCAATAACATTCACTCCTGGCACCGTAACTATTGATATTAATGAGGATAATTTGACGGTACATACACTTGCAGATCCATTTAAAAAAGCTATTTTGAAAAATACGATGGATTCTATGGTTAAATCGACGGAAAGTAAATTACATGATTGACGTATACATAATTACTATTATTGCCATAATACTGGCAATACTGATATCTATACTTAGATTCATATCCCTAAAAGATATCTTTACAAAAATTCTTACCACAAATTTATTAGGTACAAAAATAGTGCTGCTAATACTTTTAGTTAGCGCAATTGAATCAACAAATGATTTTTCTGATATCGCTATGGTATATGCATTAATCAATTTTATATCCACAATTGTTATATTAAAATACTTTGAAAATAGAAGGATATCTAAATGAATATCTTATCAACCTTTCTTATGTTGACTGGTTGTATAACATTGCTTATAGGAACAATCGGTCTCTTTAAATTCAAAGATTTTCTATCAAGAACACATGCTGCATCAGTAGTAGATACACTCTCTACGCTTTTAATTATTTTGGCATTAATGATTAATTCTGGTTTAACTTTGTATTCATTAAAACTTTTTTTAATACTTATATTTTTATATATAACTGGTACAACTGCTATACATGCATTGTCCCAAGTATTTTTTAAAAACCAAGATAAGAACGGAGAAATGCAATAACAATTTACATTCTTTATTTTTTATTATTAATCCTCATAATCATTTCTGTTTACATTATGTTCAGCAGAAATTTATTTGCTGCAATAATGTCTATGACTATTTTTAGCATGATATGTGCTCTGGTCTTTTTATTATTAGATGGAGTAGATGTCTCATTAACAGAGGCTGCTGTTGGTGCTGGTATTTCGACTATTTTATTTTTAAGTAGTTTAAAGCATATGGATTTTATTATAAAAAAAAATACTAAACCTTTTTTATTTAGCTTAGTTCTATTTTTAGTACTTACTGCTTCATTGAGTTATATTATTTCTGATCTGCCGAAATTTGGTGAAGCCAAGGCTTCTACTGATTCATACGTCACAGACTATTATCTAAAAAATACAGATCAAGAAATAGGTATCCCTAATGTCGTAACTTCTGTTTTGGCAAGTTACCGTGGGTTTGACACACTTGGCGAAGTTGTAGTTATATTTATTGCTGGAATTTCTGTAATTGGAATATTAAGGAAGGAATATAAAGAACAATGAAAGATTATATAATTCTTAGGATTATAACCAAACTGACGATACCTCTAATCTTGCTTTTTGGTCTCTATGTTCAGTTCCATGGAGATTATTCTGCTGGCGGTGGTTTTCAAGCAGGAGTAATTCTAGCCTCGGGGTTTATTTTATACAACATCATATTTGGAATTGACGTCGGAAAAGCGGTATTAAGCCAACGAATGTCAAAAATTTTAATGGGTATTGGTGTTTTACTTTTTGTTGGAGTGGGGATTATGGGAATCATTCTAGGCGGCAATTTTTTAGAATATAATTCTTTCTCATTTGATAGTACAAGTGGGCAAATGATAGGCATTTTCCTAATAGAGATTGGTGTTGGATTAACTGTGGGCAATGTGATGATACTGGTCTTTTATGCCTTTAACAATGAGGAAAGTTAAATAATGATATTTGTATTAGATATTGTGTTATTACTAATTGGTTTGTTTATCATCATACGAGAGACCAATCTAATAAAGAAAGTTATTGGTTTAAATATTTTTCAAGCATCTGTTTTTATTTTTTATTTAATTATTAGCAAGGTTGAAAATGGTATTCCCCCTATACTAATAGGTGCTGATGCAATTTACTCTAATCCATTGCCACATGTTTTAATACTTACTGCAATTGTTGTTGGTATTGCAACCACAAGTCTTGCGCTAGCATTAATAGTAAGTATAAAAAAGAAACATAAGACTATTGAAGAGGATGAACTTGATGAGATTTAAGTAATGAGTCAGTTACCAATATTAATTATTGTTTTGCCTCTACTGATGGTTCCTATATGTCTCTTTATTAAAGAAAAGAATTATGTATACCTTTTAACATTAACTATATCTTCTGTAAATCTAATCCTTGTATGTTTCCTTTTTTATGAGGTGCATTTGGGTAAAACAATATTTTATGAGCTAGGTGGTTGGCAAGCTCCAATCGGAATAAGATTACAGGCAGATCTACTATCATGCT
The DNA here is from genome assembly GCA_002701705.1 of Gammaproteobacteria bacterium. Taxonomy (GTDB): domain Bacteria; phylum Pseudomonadota; class Gammaproteobacteria. The sequence goes on along the minus strand of NZWU01000039.1, from coordinate 16,022 downwards.
ATTTTTTACTTTTGATAAATTTTATGAGTTTTATTTGTATACTATCCGGAAAAGAGATAATTACAAAAGAAATACATCCTCAAAATGTATATTTATTTTATATTGCCTGGTTGTTATGTAATGTAGGTTTTTCAGGAATCATTCTCACAAATGATATATTTAATCTTTTTGTATTCTTAGAGATATCATCTCTATCAAGTTATTTTTTAATCTCTCAAGGTATGCATAAAGGATCAAATATTGCTGCTTTGCAGTATCTATTTATTGGAAGCATAGGTGCTGTCTTTATTCTACTTGGCATAGCTGTCATCTATGCTCATCTTGGAACCCTAAATATGACTGATATGTCTGAGAAATTTTTACAAATTGAAATACCAAAGTCACTAATTTTTTCTATTGGCCTACTTATTACTGGTATAGCCATCAAATCTGCAATTTTTCCATTGCATACTTGGTTAGTTAGAACATATGCATATTCTCCATCAGTAATTGTTGCTTATTTTGCAGGCACCTCAACAAAAGTTGGTATCTATATCTTGGTGAGAGTATTTCTCGATATATTGAATGCAATTAATCCTCTTGAACAATATTCATTAATAGAATTTATTTTATTTATATCTTTGGTTGGCGCCTTATTATCAACAACCTATGCAATTAAACAAACTGATGTGAAAAAAATGCTGGCATTTTCTAGTGTAGCTCAATTAAGTTATATAATAATAGCACTCATGGTTCTAACAAATGATAGTTTGGTTGCCTCATTAATTCATATATTTAATCATTCAATAATAAAAACAGGTTTATTTTTAGTCATTGCAATAATTTTTGTTACAAACCAACAAGTTAAAACTACTGACCTTTCTGGTTTAGGTAAAAAATATCCATACATGATGTCAGCATTTGTAATTTTATCATTTGGTCTAATTGGGGTACCTCTCACTTCTGGGTTCATTAGTAAATGGTACTTAGTAACATCTATATTAGAATCAGATTTTTGGTATTTGAGTATAATTGTTTTGATTACCTCATTTATGACGCTATTTTATGTCTGGAAACTTATTGAAAAAATATATTTTTCACAAGCAGAAAATATAAAAGCTGAGCCAGTTTTGACGCATCAAGGTATAGGAGTCTTTGTTCTTACTGCATTAACATTGTATTTGGGTCTGGATACAACATTAACCGTTGGTATCTCTGAGGACATATCATATATGATTATGCAGGGGATAAATAAATGAGCCTCTTATCCCTACATTTGTTCTTACCTATAATTGGAATAATAGTATTGAGCATTGTAAAAAAAGATCAATTGCTGTATATCACTCACCTTCTTATAAGTCTGGCATCTTTTTTGTTAGCGATTATAATCTTCGCTGAAAAAAATTACTACCTTGAGCATAGTTTAAATGTATTAGAAATTATTCCAAAAATCTCCTTGAGTTTTAGCCTAGATGGCCTGGGCTTAATTTTTCTTTTAGTATCAAATTTCCTTTGGTTAGTAACAACAGTTTATTCAGATAGATATTTAAAATTGAATAGTATTGGCAACAAATCAAAATTTTACATATTCTTTACGCTTGCAATGTTCTCGACAAACGCAATTATCTACTCATCAAATCTATTTACAACTTTTATTTTCTATGAATTTTTAACACTCAGCACATATCCGCTTGTAGCCTTCAAGATGGACAGGCAATCAATTGATAATGGGAAAAGATACTTATATTATCTTTTAGGAACGTCAATAATTTTCTTGCTACCGGCTATAATTTTAACTTTTAATCTTACAGGAAGTCTTGATTATAAGCCAGGCGGTATCTTTCTAGATAATCAGAATTATTTGATGATTAATGTGTTGGTATTACTTTTTTTATTTGGTGTCGCTAAATCTGCTATTATGCCATTTCACAAATGGTTGCCTGCAGCGATGGTTGCTCCAACACCTGTGAGTGCTTTGCTACACGCAGTTGCAGTTGTTAAATCAGGTGTATTTATAATTATGAAAATCATTTTATTTATTTTTGGTACACAGCTTTTACAAAAAACAGGTGCTGATCTTATTTTAATTTTCTTTTCATCTCTTACAATTTTATTTGCTTCAATTGTGGCCTTAAGGCAGGATAACATTAAATTACGATTAGCATACTCTACAGTCAGCCAGCTAGCGTATATTGTTTTATCAGTTTCTATTTTAGCGCCATTATCTATCTTGGCGGCAGTATTGCATCTCGTATTCCATGCATTAGGAAAAATCATGTTATTCCTATCTGCTGGGGTACTCACTACGTGTATGAAAATTAAAAATGTGAGCGATATGGATGGAGTATCTTCAAAAATACCGTTTACAATTTTCTTTATTTCGCTAGGAGCCCTTATCATGGTTGGAATACCTCCAACAGTAGGTTTCTTCAGCAAATGGTATTTGTTATTAGGGATTGTGCAGAGTGAAAAGATTTATTTATTTATAATACTTATAGTTAGTACATTACTGAATGCCAGTTATTATTTCCCCATGATATACAGATCTTATTTTTGTAAAAATAATTCTGTATATAAAGATGATCAAGCTGAAGATTCTTTATTAATACTTCCTATTATTATAGTTGGGGTTATAACGGTGATGTTATTTTTTGGCGTGGATTCTATCATAATATTTACGCAGGGATATATAATCAAATAATGAAAAATTTTAAATTTACAACATACTTAATATTTTTTGTAGCTAATTTCTTTCTCTATATTTTCTATGATTTTAGCAAATTACATTTTATGAATGACAATTCTCTGGGTTTTTATCCACTGCTTGGGTTCTTGTCATGCTTAGCATTAATTATTATTGCAAAAACCTTATCCTATTTCTTAAAGAGGAAAGATACATATTATGATCGTTGATATTTTTCTACATCCTGCTATTCCAGTATTTATTGGATCAATTCTAATATTTTTTTCAAAGGAAAAAAGTAACCTGATTTCTGTGGCCGCTTTGCTAGTTTCACTATATGTTCTTTTATTTTTTTCTGATCACAAAGATTTGATATATACATTAAGTTCGTCAAATCTTGGAAATGAAACTCATTTGTCCTTGCATTATTATTCTTACAGCAAGCTAGGGTTTTTATTCTGTTTGGTTTATCTAATTATTGGAATTTTAGGAAAGCTTTTTTCAATGTACAGGGAGAATTATATTGAGAAATCTCTTGTACTAATTTATATTGGCTCTGCAATATCTGTTATTTTTTCAGGTGATTTTTTAACTTTTTATATCTTTTGGGAATTAATGGCCATTGCCTCAACTTTTATTATATGGTCATCTGATACTACTGAATCACATTCTGCTGGAGTTCGTTATTTATTAATTCATCTATTTGGTGGAATAGTTTTATTAATAGGTATCGTTGGGTTATTAATTAATACACAAGACTTAACACTCAGACTATTGTCACACTCAGATTGGTATAATTGGTTAATCCTAATTGGTTTGTTATTAAATGCTGGAGCACCCCCTCTCTCCTCGTGGATTCCAGATGCTTATCCTGAAGGAAGTTACTCATCAACTGTATTTTTATCTGCATACACAACCAAAACTGCTGTGTATGCTCTTATCGTAATTTTTGCAGGCACCGAAATTCTTATCTATGTTGGCTTGTATATGATTTTCTATGGAATAATTTACGCCTTATTAGAAAATGATATTAGGAGGATTTTAGCTTATAGCATTGTCAACCAGGTAGGGTTTATGGTTGTAGGCATTGGTATAGGAACTGAATTGTCTCTAAATGGAAGTGCGTCGCATGCATTTGCACATATCATATACAAAGGGCTCTTACTAATGGCCGCTGGAAGTGTAATTTACGTCACCCAAAAAAGAAAATGTACTGATGTTGGTGGGTTATATAAAATGATGCCCCTTACAGCTGTTTGTGCAATTATAGGTGCATTATCAATTTCTGCTTTTCCATTAACATCGGGTTTCATTTCTAAATCTATGATTACTGATGCAAGTTACCAACAAGGTCTTGAGTTTGTATGGCTTATGTTATTGGTTGGTTCAGCAGGAGTATTTTTGCATGCCGGTATCAAATTTCCTTGGTTTGTCTTTTTTCATAAAGACAAAAATATTGTGGCTGAGGATCCCCCTATATATATGAGAAGTGCAATGGTTGTATCTGCATTTTTATGCTTTGCGATTGGGATTTTTCCAAATCTTCTTTATGAATTACTTCCATTTAAAGCGGCGTATGCTCCATACACATATAATCATGCCATTTCGCAAACGCATCTGCTTTTGTTTTCTGGATTAGCTTTTTTTGTTAGTTTAAAATACCTTGAGAGAACATTAACCATAACCTTAGATTTTGATTGGTTCTATAGAAAAGGAAATGTTTTGATTAAGTTTTTAATTACATCCTCTTTCTGCATAATAGAATTCACTAAAAATAAGTTTACTGGATTAATAACCTATGAAAGATTTGAGAAAATGGAAAATTATTTGATAAAACAGAGCAACATATCACTTATGCTTACAGTTGTAGTAATAATTTTCACATTGATTTTGATATTTAATCTTAGTTAGCTCCGCCAACAGTAATATCTTTTATTAGAACAGACCCCGTGTTAATAATGGATCTTCTATCAATATCATCTCCAAGACCAATTATATTTTTAAACATGTTTTTAAGATTTGAGGCTACTGTTATTTCATTTACTGGATGCTTAATCTCACCATCTTTTATAAGATACCCAAATGCTCCTCTGGAATAATCACCAGTTAAAATATTTACACCAGACCCCATCATTTCTGTTATATATATCCCATCTTCAATAGTAGAAATTATATTTGGTATCTTTTCTTTTTCAGAATCAATAATAATATTTGTTATTAATCCTTTATTTGATGTTGACACACTATTTAATTTTTTAGCTGAATATGTATCCAACAAATATGATTTAAGTTCACCTGCCTCAACAATATTTTTCTTTCTAGTAAGAACACCTTCTCCATCATATGGGCTACTTCCCATCCCATCAGGTAAGTGTGGTTCTTCTGTAATATTGATAAAATTAGGGAAAACATCCTTACCAATTTGATCTGATAAGAAACTTGCTCTTTTATATATAGCATCTCCTTGAATAGAAGAAAGAAAATCACTAAAAATTGAGACTGACATTTCAGGCGAAAATAATACAGGGCAAACACGTGTCTTTATCGATCTAGCGCCTAATCTTGAAATAGTTTTATGAGCCGCTTGAGTACCAATTTTTTCTGGAGATTCTAATTTTTTAAAATCCCTGGTTGTTGAAAATTCATAATCTCTTTCTTTGCTCTTTCCATCTTCCGCCACTACGATACATGAAAGAATAAAATTTGTCGCCTGAATCATTCCATAGGCACCTTTGCTATTTAATATGAGAGAATTGGTGTGACCATATGAAAATGTAGAACCCTCAGAATTATTAATTCTTTTGTCATAATCAAAAGCATGTTGTTCACATTTATGAGTCATATCAATTATTTCTTTTATATCTAAATTAGATGGGTGGTGAATATCAACCTTTGGCATATTATCGCTGGTGACAAAATTACTATCAGGCAAACCATTACAAATATCTGGCTGTGTATTGGTTGCAATATTTTTGGCTTTTTCAATTGTTTTATCTATACTGTCATTTGATAAATCATTTGTCCCAGCAAAACCTTGTTTATTTTCACACAAAATTTGGACACCTAACTTATTGTCCTGGTGATGTTCTATGCTCTCAATACTTCCACATCTAGATGTAACTGTAATTCCTTCTGCTAATCCTATACCGAATTGATAGGAATATTTTTTACTTATTTTTTTAGATAGGTTCAGGAGGTTTTCTTTAATTTTTTTTAATTCCAAAGGTAACATGAGATTATAATTGTGTACCGCCAACAGTAATTTCATCTATTTTGAGCGTAGGCTGTCCGACCCCTACTGGAACGGTCTGTCCATCTTTGCCGCAAGTACCTACTCCTTCATCAAGTTTCAAGTCATTGCCAACCATAGAAACTTTTTTTAATATTTCTGGCCCGTTTCCAATCAACGTCATATCTTTGATTGGGTCAGCAATTTTTCCATCTCGAATGTTGTATGCTTCTGAAGCTGTAAAAACAAATTGTCCATTTGTTATATCTACTTGTCCGCCTGAGAAATTAACTGCATATATTCCTTTTTTGACAGATTCAATAATTTCATTGGGATTGTGTTTTCCTGGCAACATGAAGGTATTTGTCATTCTTGGCATTGGCAAACATCCATAGCTTTCCCTTCTCCCGTTTCCTGTCGATGAGGTTTTCATCAAACGAGAATTAAGTTTATCTTGCATATAACCTTTGAGTATTCCATTTTCTATAAGCACAGTTCTTTGCGTTTCACATCCTTCATCATCAACTGATAAAGAACCTCTTCTTTTAGCTATAGTTCCATCATCAATAACTGTACATTCCGATGAAGCGACTTTCTTACCAAGTAACCCAGTATAAGCAGAAGTTTTTTTTCTATTGAAATCTCCTTCTAAACCATGACCAATTGCTTCATGCAATAAAACTCCTGGCCAACCCGGACCAAGTACAACTGTTGCTGTGCCAGCTTTACAGTCAATAGCATTCAGATTGATGTTAGCTTGTCTCAGTGCCTCGTCAGCAAACTTATAACCTGTTTGATTATTTAAAATTTCATCATACATATATCTTCCACCGCCGCCAGAAAATCCTTGCTCTCTTCTTTCTTTATCTTTAAGAATGACGACAACACTAAAGCGAACTAACGGTCTTTCATCAATTGATTTAATACCGTCACTGTTCATTACAAGTATTGATTCATGTGTTCCACTGAGGTTCAATATAACTTGGTCTACTTTCGAATCCTTCTTCTTTATATACGCATCAATAGATTTTAAAAAATCAACTTTTTCATTATCATTGATTGAATCTAGTGGAGAGGTAGAATCATATAATTTCTTAAATTTTTTTGATTCTCCAAGTTTAACTGACTTTTCTTGTCCATGGTTAACAATGGACCTAGACATTTCTGCTGCTTTAGTTAAATCTTTTAAATCATATTGACTGCTATATGCGAATCCGCTTTTATCACCTGATACCGATCTAATTCCAAAACCACTGTCTATACTTGAAGATCCACTTTTCATGATGCCATCCTCCAGCCTCCAGCTTTCAGTTTTTGTATATTCAAAATATATATCAGCAAAGTCAATTTTGTTTGAACATGCAATAGATAGAGCCTTTTCAATCTTTTGATCTGTAAGATTGTATGGGTTTAAAATTATATTTTTGATAGAATTCATTTATCTTTTAATAACCTAATGTGATTAAGTACTGGAAAATTTTTTCTAATTGAGTGTAATTGTTTTCTATTAATTTTAGAATAAATAAATCCTTTGCCAGATGAAATCTCTGCTGATATTTGACCCCATGGATTAACTATCATACTGTGTCCATATGTTTTTCTTCCATTTATATGGTAACCACCTTGGCATGCTGTAACGATATAACATAAGTTCTCAATTGCTCTTGCTTTTACAAGTGTCTTCCAATGAACTTTTCCAGTTTGTTCAGTGAAAGCGGCAGGTAGAATGAATGTCTCTACTCCATATTTGAGTTGCAATCTAAATAGTTCAGGAAATCTCAAGTCATAACAACAAGATAATCCTGCAACTCCCACAGGTGTTTCAACAACATGAATTTTTTTACCATGAGAAAAAACTTTAGATTCATTATATGATTCATTGGAGTTTGGTAACTTTACATCAAAGAGATGAATTTTATCATATCGGCATCTTACCTTTCCCTTGTCATCATAAACAAATGTAGTTGCAGTCACCTTTTTTTTATCTTTGGTCTTAATTGGTATGCTTCCACCAACAATCCAAAACTTATATTTAATAGCGTTTTCAATTAAGAATTCTTGTATTGGTCCCTTTCCTTCTACCTCTGAATATTTAAGGAAGTCATTATCTTTTTCTGGCATCAAGGCAAAGTTCTCTGGAAGGACGACTAACTTGCTTCTCAATTTTCCAATTTCAGCAAAATAGTTAGAAACCTCATATAAATTAGCTTGTATATTTGGGCCTGATGTTAATTGTATAGCTGCAACGTCTGTCATATCTCTTTAGTAAGGATATATCAATTTAAAATTGGTTTAAATGATTCAGTAACTTTTACTTCTGGGTTTTCCCATGGCCCAGTCACCGAATATTCAATAGCGGCTAGTTTTTTCGTATCTATCCCAAGTGCTTTTTCTCCAATTTCTTTCAAGAATTTGTCATAGAAAATTGCAGCTACTGCGCCAACCGGGCCTCCCACTACTGCTCCTGTGATAAGACTTGTTGATGAAAGATCTGGGATAAAAAGGAGAGTTTGGTCATAAGTTTCAGTTATAAGGTCTGTTTCTCCAGACAGTCTCATTTCACCAAATGTCCCTTTTAAAATTAATTTTTTAGTATCAGCTTTACCTGCTTTGAAAGACAATTCACCCACCATGTCATCATATTTAAGACCTGAAGAAAAGAAGTCGCTAAAATCCAATGATAGCCTTTTTGGTAAAGCAGAAATACTAAATAACCCGAGTAATTGTCCAATTGCTTTAGTTTCTTTAGTTACTTGCAAAACCTCACCGTTATTTGAGTTTATTATCAAATTACCATCAAAATTAGAGAATCTAAATTTATCAGGTGAACCATCCCAGGTCCCTACTAATTGAGACTTAATTTTTCCTTTGTTTATTAACCCATTATACCCAAGGCTCTTAAGTGCACGTCCTAGATTATCACTTTCAAATTTAGCATCAAAAAAAGTTTCAACTTTTTTGTTATTATAATTCCACTCACCTGTCCCACTCATTGATAAATGGACATTATTAAAAATAAATCTTTCAAAAGTTAGACCATTCTTAGTCGGAACAGTTAGAACTTCAACATTATCAAGATGTAAATTTCCTACCTTAACTTGTTTAGATGCTAAATCTAAATAAGGCAATTCATTTGGTGTTGAAAAATAATTAAATTTGTTCATATTCAAATACTGTAATTTTGCTACAACATGATTTTCTTCAGAGTTATTTATAGGCCAATTTATATTTCCTTTAAGATATGGAGAATCTACATTCAAAATCCAAACGTTCTTTTTGAGCGCAACAAGCATCTTATATTTTTCAAAAAAAACTCTTATTTTATTATTTCCAGTTTTATTATAGCTATATGTAACATTAAGAAGTTTTCTTTCATCTATAGATTTTCTAAGAGGACCTATAATATCTATTGAGACGCCTTTCAAATCAGAAATTAAATTAAAGNTTATCTTATTAAATAAATGTTTTGGAGTNAAGTATANGCGTATTTTTGAAAATGATTCACCACGTATCATATCTTGATCTTTAATTTTTAGAAAATTTTTGATTAATTGTGCGCCCACTTTACCATTGGCCTGTATGAAGTATTTTGTTGTACCTTCAAGAATATCTGTGTTGATTATCAAATCAAATTTATTCTTTTGAAAATAAAATTTTGTTTTTTCTGAAATTAAATGCGAGCCATTAAAATTAACTCTGGTATTTAGGTTTGTAAGCGAAAGTTTACTATTTTTATCATATATTCCTATTTTAGATATTTCAAAAACTCCATATAAGTTCTTTTTCTTCAAATAATTTTTTCCTCTGACATCAATGTAATATTTCCCTGACAAAACTAGATCGTTATTATTTATATTTTTGATTTTGTATTTTTTCAAAGTCTNTTTTAGGGNTTCAACTTCCCCAGAAGATGTGGCTCTGAAATCTAATTTACCTCGATTAAATGATGCATTTATGTTAAGCCTATGTAGGTTATTGAGAAACAAATCTTTAGTATTCAAATACAAATTATTTTTTTTAAATTGATAATTGATTAACGCTTTAACATCAAAAGGCTGCTGCTGATCACTCAATTTAGGGTGAGTCACTCCTAAATCTGGGCTTTTTACTTTTAGAAATCCGCGTTCGAAATTCCCTGCTGAATTACCAGATAAGTTATTGACTACAAACTTGCCATCTTTTTGTATCACCTTAATATCTTTAAATGAGAACAGGAACTTTGTCTTTTTTGTTTTATGTAAGTCAATAAAATTTGCAGTATTAATTTCACCAGATTCTATATATTTGAAAACTTTAGTAATTTTTTTACTCAACATATTTGGGAAAAAATTTATGATACTTTTAAAGTCATTGACCTGTATATTGTTAATTACTAAATCAGTCCCATTGTTTTCTTTGAGCTTTAAAAAAAATTTATTATTTATGTATTTATGATATGGAGTGGTAATATCTAGATTATAAAAAAATAAATTCTTTTCTTGATTATTCATACTGTAACTTANATGGGAATCTATATTNGTTAAGGTTAATTTGTCCTTTGCAATCTTATGATTAATATTAATTTTGTTAGCTGAAAATTTTCCATCCAATGCGCTTATCTTTCCATTGGTTAAACTAGACCAAATAGTATAATTTAAAGACTTTGCAGACGTTTCTAAACTCTTTGTCTCAAAAGGGAGTTGAGCTGCACTCAAGTTAATGCCTTTAGAATATATAAGGCCACTGGGTTTTTTGTCTTTAGATAGATTTAAATCTGCTGCAATATGAACTATTTCAGCAGNGTTAGTATGATTAAATGTGGTAAAAATCCTCAAATTGTTATTTTTACTAATTAAGACAAGATTAATGTTCTTAAATTGGTATTGTTTAAAAAATGGTAGGTTTCTGAGTAATATTGAAGAATTACTAATTCTAAATGTTAATTTTGAAAAATCAGTTTTGCTGTCATTTCCTNNAATAAATGTATCTTTCAAATCAAAAATATCTTTATCTTTGAAAAGTAACTTTCCGTTGTCATACCTTAGGTTTACATCTGTATTAACAAGATCAAATGCNTTAGGGACTATTTTATTTTGAAAAACAGATTCATATAAATTTAATGTAGCGACAAGCTTATCTCCTGCTATGATTATTTTTTTTGTTTCTTTGTCAACTAAACTAATCTTNTGAAAAATAATCTTTGGTACCAAACCATTCCATTCAATATCTATTTCTTCTATATTAATGTCTAAATTGACTTCTTTTTCTAAGGTTGAAATTATTGAGGCTTTGTAGTTGTTATTTATAAATCTTGTATTCTCTGTAACAACAATAAAAGTAAATATAAATAATAAAACTACAGAAAAAATATTTATTAAATGTGGATATATTTTATTCATTTAACTACTAAAATGTATAATTATCAGCTTCTATGTTTTCATCCCATAGTTTTTCTAGTGAATAAAAATTTCTTTTATCAGGGTGCATGACATGAACCAGTAAATCTCCAAAATCAAGTAAAATCCATTCAGATTTTGTATAGCCTTCTATCCCAATAGGTTTGATTTTATTTTTTTTAAGTATCTTAATAAGATTATCAGCAATTGATTTGACATGTCGCGAAGATCTCCCAGAAACTATAATCATATAATCCGTTACTGANGTTTTATTCTGTACATCTATAGAAATTATGTCTTCAGCTTTATTATCTTCTAGTGTGTTTATAATAAATTCTTTCAATAGCTTCATAAAATTAATAGATTTTATTCTTGACCAGCCATTTTTCTAAGTTCACATTTACTAGACCTGAAACTGATTGATTATTTTTAAGCCTATGTCTAATCTCCTCTGAGGAAATATTAACAATTGATGTATTTTCCACAAGTATTTTACCACATGATGCATCATGAAATACACTTTCATTTTCTGTTATATAATGCGAAATCTTATTATTGAGATGAGTATTGTTATATCCTATTCTTCGTGTCACCAATATATTGCATAATTTAATAATTTCTTCAAAAGATTTCCAAGAATCTATGGCCTTCAATAAATCATCACCTATTATGCAATACAGTTTAGCTTTTGGATTTTCAATGCTAATATCTTTTATACTCTCATACGTATAAGACTTACCACCTCTTTTTATTTCTCTATCATCAACAATAAAATTTGCCATATCTTCAATTGACTTCTTAGCCATAATTAATCTTTCTTCTGGCGTAGCTTCAATTTGTTTCTTGGAGTTTGAAATATGTGTTGGAATAAAGTGGACTTTTTCAAGTTTATGTTTTTGCACAATCTCTAATATAGGATTGATATGGCCTACATGTATTGGGTCGAATGCTCCTCCANAAATTCCAATTCTCATTTTATAATCTATATTAATTGCGGATCTTTCCTTGGCTGCTTACAACATATTTCAAGCTTGTAAGACCCTCAACACCAACTGGCCCACGTGCATGTAATTTATCTGTGCTTATTCCTATTTCTGCACCGAGTCCATATTCATATCCATCAGCAAATCTAGTTGATGTATTTATCATTACAGAACTCGAATCTACCATATTCATAAATTTTTCAACGGATTTTTTATTAGTTGATACTATAGCGTCGGTATGGTTTGAGCCATACTTATCAATATGAGTAATAGCTTCATCTAGACCGTTCACAATTTTGATAGAAACTATTGGGCCTAAAAATTCCGTATACCAATCTTCTTCTTTAGCAGCAATAATATTACTAAAAAATTTTTTTGTATTTTTGCATCCCCTAATTTCAACGCCTTGTGACTGGAATGAATTGACTAATTCAGATAATATTTTTTTAGGTACATCTTTATGGACTAATAAAGTTTCCATCGCATTGCATACACCAAACCTCTGTGTCTTAGAATTTACAGAAATATTTATGGCTTTGCTCATGTCAGCATGCTTATCTATGTACACATGGCAATTACCATCAAGATGTTTTATTACTGGTATTTTTGATTCTTCAGAAATTCTCTTTATTAAAGTTTTGCCTCCTCTAGGAATGATAACATTAACAAACTTATCCATTTGAAGCAGACAGCCAACCGCATGCCTATCAGTAATTTCTATAAGTTGTACCTGATCAAGACTCTGCTTGTTATTCTTTGATTTTAAAGANTTTCTTATACTGTGCATGAGTCTTCTATTTGTAGATATTGCTTCTGAACCACCTCTCAAAATCACACTATTGCCAGATTTTAAGCATAGACCAGCTGCATCAATAGTCACGTTCGGACGTGATTCGTAAATCATTCCTATCACCCCAAGTGGAACCCTCATTTGGCTAACTGTAATTCCACTTTTTTGTTTAACAGAATTTATTTTTTTGTAGAGAGGGTCAGGTATTTTAATGATTTCATATAATCCATCACACATTGCTGTAATCCTATCTCCCTTGAGGATTAGACGGTCAATCATTGCATCATCAATTTTTTTCTTATAAGCATTATTTATGTCAATGGAGTTACTTTTTTCAATATTTTTTCTGTCTTTATCTAAATTATTAGCAATAGATTTCAAGATGTTATTTCTATCTTTGTTAGTATTAAGAGCAGCTAATTTTGAGGCTATAAGAGCTTTACTGCATAAGCTCTTCACATACTGATTGATTTTGCTTTTCAACATGCTTGTTTACCAATAAATTCTTCAACAGGTTTGTTAAGTATAAAGCAGGAAATAAGGATTTCAAGTTGGTGCCATAGACTAATATTCTCTATACCAGTCTTTATAGATCTGTCAATGGAATGGCAATATTCAATGAGAGTGCTTAGTGTGTTGGTGTCTATCTTATCCAGGAGATAATTATAAGTTTTAAGTTTAAAATTAGGGATATAAATATTCAATTTATTCCCGGTATTTAAATTATAAATTTTTTTGAATTCACTATTTAACAAAAACAAAATATATGTGGAAGGAAAATTTACAGTTTCAAGATAATTTAATATTTTCAGTGACTTTGATAAATCACGGTCTAATAACGTGTTAACCAAATCAAATTCTGAAAACCTATAGTCATTTTGCAAAATATCAAAATAACTATTTGGATTACTAACTCCTGCCAGAGACATTTTATATAATTCTTGTATGATAGCTAGTGTATTTCCTTCTGTCTTTTCAATTATCTTATTAAATATCTCATCATTATATTTCAAATCAAACATAGCAAATTTTTGTTCGACCCACTTTTTTAGGTCGTGGCCAGTGAGCTCAAAAATTTCTATAATACAATAAGACTTCAAAAAATATTCATAGAAATTAGTTTTTTTGAATGAGGGTAATTGCTTATCTAGTTTAATTATAATTTTTAAATCATCTGGGATTTTTGAATCTAAAAAAACATCTTTTACTTTTTGAGGAATACTGTTTGATACAATATTCAAAGTTATTACTCTATTCTCTTTAAAGAGTGAAGTTAACTCTATCTCATTTTTGAGCTCATCTAATACAAAATCTGTATCAACAACTAAATTTTTTTTTCCAGAAAAATCAGATTTTTTATAGTGGTTTTGTATTTTCCTTTCAACTTCATTTTGAAGGTGTTTGGGGCTGCCGTGAATGAGGTAAACAGGAAACTGAGGTACTTTAGATGTTCCAGCAAATTCTTTGTAATTAAGTTTCATATCGAAAAAAGATAAAGATTATATATAATATAACATGTACATGGTTAAAAAACTTAATAAAATTATAGGCTTCATAGGTTTAGGAATTATGGGAAAACCTATGGTTAAAAACTTATTAAAGTCCAATTACCATGTAAATTTTTTTGCAAGAAAAAAATCTATCATCAATGAAATTAGAAAAATGGGTGGAGAGTTCAATTCTAATATTAGTGAAATCTCAAAAAATTCAAAAATAATAATTACTAATCTACCTGAATCAAAAGATGTTATTGATGTTGTATTGAATAAAAATGGTTTATTAAAAAATATTACTAGAGGATCAATAGTAATTGATATGAGCACAATCTCACCTGATACTACAGTATTTATTTCTAATCAACTTAAAAAGAAGGGGGCTCACCTCATAGATGCCCCTGTTTCAGGCGGGGAAGTAGGTGCAATTAGTGGAGAGTTATCAATTATGGTGGGGGGAGATAGAAAAGTCTTTAACAGGATAAAATCTATTTTAAATATTTTAGGGAAAAATATTACCTATATTGGCAAAAGTGGCTCAGGTCAAATAGCTAAAACTTGTAATCAAATCTTAGTTGCAGAAACAATGATGGCAGTAAGTGAGATATTAATTTTAGCCAAAAAATCAGGGTGCAACCAACAACTTATACGAAAGGCTTTAATGGGTGGTTTTGGGTATAGTAAAATATTGGATATACATGGTTTACGAATGATCAAGAAGAACTATAAACCAGGGTTTAAAGCATCTTTACACCTAAAAGATTTAAATATAGCAAAAAAACTTGCAAAAAAACTTAAAGTTAAGCTCAAAGGAGCTACGTATGTTAATAAACTGATGAAGCAAACTATTGACAAAAAATTAGGTAATAATGACTCATCAGTGATAAATAAAATTATTGAGAGTTACAACAAATAAAAATACTTTCAATTATTTTCTTTAATTATATAATGAATATATGAAAGACAACTTTAAAAACTATTTGGCTAAGAATCAAATAAACCTAACAAAGCAACGTCTACAAATTGCTGATCTGATTTTTATTAAAAATCAGCATTTTACAGCTATAGATTTAATTAAGAAAATAAAAAAATTAAAGATTCATATTTCTCAAGCTACTGTTTACAACACATTATCTCTGTTTGAATCTAGGGGTTTATTAAAAGTAATTAACCTAGATAATGAACAAAAATTTTATGATACGAATTTAAATCATCATCATCATATTTTTAATATAAATAATAATAGTTTATTAGACATTAATGAAAATAGAATATCATTTTCAAAATTACCGAAACTTCCAGATTCAACGGAGCTTGAGAGAACAGAAGTTTTAATAAAAGTTAAAAATAAATAATCTGCTCTTTTTTTACTTTAGATCAAAACGATCTAGATTCATCACTTTTGTCCACGCAGATATAAAATCAGCAAGAAACTTAGGTTTAGAATCTTCACAAGCATAAGCTTCTGCTAACGCTCTTAACTGAGAGTT
>NZWU01000038.1 GCA_002701705.1 Gammaproteobacteria bacterium | reverse complement strand
ATAGATTTCTAAAGATTTTCTCAGACCTATCATAAAGTCCAGCAGAAAAAAAATCTTTTGCTAATTCATACAAAGCTTGTTGTTTAAGTTCATTTTCAAGCGTTGGTCGTGATAGTAGGTTTTGATGGATGAGGATTGCTCTATCAAATTCACCTCTTCTTCTGTATAAACCACCAAGAGCTAAATGTGTCTCAATAGTTGAACTATCAACATCCATTAACGCTGTGAAAACTTTAAATGCTTTGTCCTCTTCGTTATTTAATAAATAATTTAAGCCTCGATAATATTCAGCATTAAATATTTTTTTAGAGTTGGTTTTTTTAGGTCTTAGCAATACAAACAATATTGATGAAATTGAGATCACCAAAATAATCAACAAAAAATTCTGCATCAGTGGTCTTCTCTAAGAGGATTCTTCCTTAGGCTGTCAATTTCATCTTCTTTTATTTTCATATTCTTTCTGAGATTGATATTTTCATGTTTGTGTTTTATGTAGGCAGATAAAAAGAATAGTAATGTTAAAAAACATCCTGCCAAGAAGCTTAGAAATAAAAATAAAGGTATTGGTTCTGAATATTTTTTAAAATAAAGGTCTATTTCAATTATTCCAACATTAAGTGTCGCAATTGTTATTGCAACACCAATTATTGAAATTGTAGAAATAAAAACAATAAATCTAATCATAACCTTCTTACATATTATTCTAATAAAAGAATTAAGTGAAGAAAATAAGTTTTTTATTTATTATTGACCCTTTTTTTTAGTTCTTTGCTAGGTTTAAAATAGACTGTATATCGCTTTTGTAATGCAACTAGATCACCTGTTTTAGGGTTTCTTGCTGTTCTAGAATTATGTTTATGTAATGAAAATGTCCCAAAACCTCTTACCTCTATGCGCTCTCCTGAATATAACGCCCTACTCATATATTCAAAAATCTTTCTGACAGAAAAATCAATGTCTGAGGATGTAAAAGATGTAAACTTTTCAGATAATTGAGTTATAAAATCAGATTTATTTAAGGTCATAATAATCTTAATCTCTGACTAATACTACCTGATGATTTTTTTTGTCAAATGATTTTATTTTGAAAGTAGCTTTATCATCTTTTTTATAAGATTCATTTTTTAGCGATTCTTTTAATTCTTTCTGTGTAAGCTTAAGAATTCCATCAATATTATTATCAATCATCACAAATATACCGTCTTCACGAACATCATGGATGACACATTCAGAATTCTCTCCAATTGTAAGACTCGTAATAGATTCCAAAAATGCAGCATCTTTCAGTTGTTTTAACCCAAGTGACACTCTTTCTCTTTCTGGGTCAATTGACAATATAATAGCATCTACTTCATCTCCTTTTTTAAATGATCGTATGATATCATTTTGTTTTTCAAGTGTAGCAATGTCAGTGATGTGTACAAGCCCATCAATATTGCCATCAAGACCAATAAATATCCCAAAATCAGTAATTGACTTAATCTTGCTCTTAATCTTATCTCCTTTTTTATGTGTCTCATTGAATTTTGTCCATGGGTTCTCTTTGCATTGCTTATGACTAAGCGACACACGTTTTTTTTCATGGTCAATTTCGATAACAGAAACATCTATTTCATCTCCGACAACAACAACTTTATGTGGGTTTATATTTTTATTAGTCCAATCTAATTCTGAAGTTCTAACTAAGCCTTCAATATTGTCGCCTAAATCTATAAAAGCGCCATAGTCAACAATATTAATAACTTTTCCTTTGTATTGCTTATTGAGTTCTAATTTTTTAGGAACTTCTTCCCATGGATCTTTTTCTAATTGTTTCATGCCTAAGCTCACTCTATTCTTTTCGTTATCATATTTTAATACAACAACTTCTATTTCATCTCCAACTTTAAGCAATTCACTTGGGTGAGAAATCCTTTTCCATGAAATATCCGTAATATGTAAAAGACCATCTATTCCTCCTAAGTCTATAAAAGCTCCATAATCAGTGAGGTTCTTTATAAAACCTTTAAAAACTTTGCCTTCTGTATATTTTTTAGCAGTTTCCTCTGGGGTAGAATTTTGATCTAATAAGACTGCTTTTCGTGATAGAACAATATTATTTCTAATTTTATCCATTTTAATAATTTTAAAATCTAAAGTTTTACCTTCAAGATAATCTAATTCTTTTGTTGGCCTAATGTCGACAAGGGATCCTGGAAGAAAAGCTTTTATATTCATTAATTCAACAGTGAAACCTCCTTTAACTTTACCGCAGACCTTTCCTTTGATTATCTCTTGAGATTTTTGATATTTTTCTAATTCAGTCCAAACCTTAATTCTTTTTGCTTTCTCTCTTGAAAATAATGTTTCACCATAACCGTCTTCGACCATATCAAGGGTAACTTCTACAGTATCTCCAACTTTAATTTCTAAGTTCCCATCGGAATCTAAAAATTGGTTTTTTGTTATAACTCCCTCAGATTTGAGCCCTGCGTTTATGATTACATAATCATCTCGTATTTCTATGACTTTAGCATTAACAATACTTCCTGGTGTCATATCAATTTTACTAACACTATCTTTAAATAAAGCTTCAAATTCCCCTTGGGTTGACATTTTTAACAAAACCTCCTATACATTATTTGACTCTAGATATAGTATACAATTCCAATATTTTATCAAGAACAGACGCAATATTTAATTTACTTGAGTCAACTATTTGTGCATCATGTGCTGGTTTCACAGGGGAAATATTTCTATTTTTGTCGGCTTCATCCCTGGCTTTTAATAAACTTAATACTGAGCTAAAATCCACATCCTCCCCTAGTTTTAAAAGTTCTTCATATCTTCTCTGTGCTCTGATTTCTATGTCAGCAGTAAAAAAAATTTTTAGTATGGCTTTAGGGAACACTATAGTCCCCATATCTCTTCCATTTGCGATAAGGCCAGGTTCTTTTATGCATGAATGTTGTATAGGTAATAGTAAATCACGGACAAATTGAATTTTAGCTATTATAGAAGCATTTATACCAACACTTTCTGTATTTAAATAATCTGTAATATCTTTATTTTTATAAATCACCCGATAAATATTAGATTCATTTATAGTGGACAATTTAAAATTATTCATTAGTCTATGTATTTTTTCTTCAGAATTAACATCAACTGATTCCAATTCTGTCAAGTATGCTAATGAGCGATAAAGCATCCCGCTGTCTAACAAGTGCCAACCCAGTTCCTCAGCCAAAAGTACAGATATAGTGGATTTACCAGAGCTGCTCAATCCATCAATTGTAATAACTGGGGCATTAAATGTCATGATTGATATATTTGAACTCCACTTTCACGTAAGGTTGAATAAAAAAGAGGAAAAGAAGTATTTATATTCAAAGTATTAATGATTGTTATTGGTTTTTCTGATACTAAACCAGCGATTACAAAAGACATCGCAATCCTATGATCACTATAGCTATCAACAATTCCGCCATTTAGTTTTCCACCTGTAATCTTAAATGAGTTTTGTGTACTTTTTGTTTGAATTCCTAATTTTTTTAAACCTTCCTCCATTGATTTGATTCTATCACTTTCCTTATAACGAAGTTCCTCAATATCAAAGAACTCGCAAACACCTGAACATGAAGTACATGCGATAAAGAGAATAGGTAATTCATCAATCAACCGTATAATAATATCTCCAGATAATTTTATTGGCTTCAATTTAGAATATTTTGCATGGATATCCCCTATTGGTTCAGTTCCATTTAGTGACTTATTTAGAATTTTGATGTCCCCTCCCATTTCAATTAGAACATCAAGAATTCCAGTACGAAATGAATTTAGACCAACATTTTTTATAATAATCTCAGAGTCTTTTTTTATTAATGCAGCAACAATAAAAAAGGCTGCAGATGAAATATCTGATGGAATTGATATTTGTTTGGCATTAAAATTTTTCTTTCCTTGAATAATAACTTTCTTGTCAATAATTTCTATTGGGTAATTGAAATGCTTTAAAAGTTTTTCAGTGTGATCTCTAGTATGAGCGATCTCTTCTATTATTGATTCACCCTCAGCAAATAATGCTGCAAATATTAAGCATGATTTCACCTGCGCACTAGGTATCTTAGAAAAAAAGTTTATAGGTTTCTTTAATTTATTTGATTTGATTTGTAAAGGTGCTTTGCTGTTATTGGAATTAATAATAGCCCCCATTGATTTTAATGGCTCAATGATTCTTTTCATTGGTCTCTTGTTAAGTGAGTCATCACCAACAATTGTTGATTCAAAGGATTGCATTGCCATGATTCCAGATAGTAACCGCATTAATGTGCCAGAATTACCAGCATATAGTGGTTCATTTGGCTCACTTAATGAATTGATTCCTCTTCCTTCTACAAAAAGATTCTCTTCAGATTCAGAAATATTAACACCCAATAATTTCATAATTTTAATAGTGTTCATGCAATCTTCAGATATAAGGTAATTCTGGATCTGTGTTTTCCCTTGGGCTAGTGAAGCAAGCATAATAGCCCTATGTGTAATTGACTTATCGCCAGGTATATTTATTTCACCAAAAAGTTTTTCAGAATTATTAATAATTAGATTATGCATTTCATATGCCATAATTATGAGAGTTTATTCTTAGTTTTTTCAAAAAAAGAATGGAGTTCTTTGTAATTATTCTGATTAATTTTTAATTTCAATAATTTAAGTTCTTTAATAAATAATCTTAATGATGATAATATATTTTTTCTATTATTCTCACAGATATCTCTCCACATAAGTGGGTTACTTCTTGCTATTCTTGCAAAATCCTTAAATCCTCCACCAGTGAATTTATCTATATTTTTGACATGTTTACTTTTATAAATAGAATTAACAAGACTATATGAAATTAAGTGTGGAACATGGCTGGTTTCCGACATGATAATATCATGCATAGGCGGTGTCAGTGTTTCAATCTTACATCCTATTTTTTTCCAAAAACTCTTAATTTTATTTAAGGAAGCTTTATTCGTTGAGTTTGTTGTAGTAATTATAGTAACTGCGTTCATGAAAAGATTTGGGCAAGCATTTTTTACGCCACTTGTTTCCTTGCCAGCTAATGGATGAGAACCAACAAAACACTTTTGGTCTTTCCCAAAAATATTATTAGCGCAATTAATTACTGATGTTTTTGTACTACCAACATCTGTGATTATACACTCAGGTTTTTTATGTATTTTTATTATCTCAAAAATACGTTTATATGAATTAATTGGTGCGCAAACAATAATTAAATCAGCCTGTTTAAGAAGTTTAAAACTATTGGTATCATAATCGTCAATGATTTGATTCTTTTTTGCAAAGGTTAAGCTTTTTTTATTTTTATCATACGCATATATATTCTTTGAAATATTTCTCTTTTTTAAAGAAATAGCAATTGAACCACCAATCATTCCCAAACCATAAATATAAGCTATTTTGTACATTATACTTTCCTTACATTTAATATTTTTTTTAATACTGAAATAAATCTATTATTTTCACTATTTTTCCCTACGGTAACTCTCAGGAAATTAGATAGACTATAATTATCAAGTGGCCGCAATATGATTCCATTTGATAGTAATTTTTTAAAAATAGTTGATGTTCTTGCGCCTAATTTAAATGTTATAAAATTTCCATATGAGCTAAGGCAATCTAAGCCCAATTTATTTAGTTCCTCTTTGAGGAAGTTAATTCCATTTAAATTATGTTTTAAACTATCTATAATATATTTTTTATCTTTTAAACATTCTACTGCTAATAATTGGGCAAAAGTATTTGTATTAAACGGTTGTCGAAAATAATTTAGTGTTTTTATAATATCTTTTGATCCAATTCCATAGCCAATACGTAGTCCAGCAAGTGCATGTATTTTTGAGAATGTTCTTGTAATAAGAATATTTGAATATCTTTTTAAGAGTGTTAAAGCGCTGGTCTTATTACGATACTCTGCATATTCTGCATATGCTTCATCTATAACTACAATTATTCTTTTAGGTATGCTATTTAAGAACGACTCTATTTCTTTCACGTCTAATATTGTGCCAGTTGGATTATTAGGGTTAGCAATAAAAATTAACTTTGTTTTTTTGTTAATTTTATTATGGATATTTGATAAATCAGTGCCCAGATAATAGTCATCTTTAGATAATATTGGTTTTGTTTCAACAACTTTTGCATGCATTATATTTGCAATAATTTTATATACCAAAAATGAATGTTTAGAAAAAATTACTTCATCTTTTTTTAAAATATATGCTCTTGCAGCAAAATCCAATATTTCATTTGATCCATTTCCAATTATTAAATTATCTACGGTGATATTTTTTTGTTTTAATTCTTTCACTAATTGCAGCTTAAGGGCAATAGGATTACTTTCCGGGTATCTATTAATTTGATTGAGTTCTTTTTTAACTGTTTTTAAAGCTTTGGAACTTGGTCCAAATGGGTTTTCATTCGACGCAAGTTTAATAACATTCTTAATATTATATTGCTTTTCAACTGAACTAATGCTTTTTCCAGGTCTATATGTGAAAATTGACATTTTCTTGCTCATTGGCTTATACCCAATTCAAATACTCTTTGGGTAAGAGCCTAAATTTTTGAAGAATGTACTTTTCTTCTTTATTAAATTTAATGCTTTTTTGATTTTTGGCTGTTTAATATGACCATCAACATCTAAAAAGAACATGTATTCCCAGTTTTTTCTTTTTGTTGGGATAGATTCAATTTTAGTCATGCTTATTTTATTAGTAGATAATGGTTTTAAAAGTGAATAAAGTGCACCAGATTTATTATTTGCGGAAACAATAATAGAAGTCTTATCTTTGCCACTCATGTCAATATCTTCACTTCCTATCAGAATAAACCTAGTAACGTTGTTAAAGCAGTCTTGTATGTTATTTTTCAAAATGTGAAGATCGTATTCGCTAGAACAATCATGACTTGCAATAGCAGCAGAATTTTTAATTTTAGTAACTCTTCTTGCAGCTTCTGAATTACTTGATGTACTAATTTTTTTACAGTTAGGCAGATTTTTAGTTAACCAATCTTTGCACTGCAAGAATGTTTGTTCATGAGCATAAATTGTTTTTATTGATGAAAATTTTTTATTATTTGATAGTAAGCAATGTTTTACATCTAAATTAATTTCACCACAAATCAAAAGAGGTTTATCAATCAATAATTCTAAAGTCTGGTTTATACTGCCTTGATTTGAATTCTCAATAGGAACAATTCCATAGTCAACTGTCTTAGAAATTACGTCATCAAAAATCTCAATAATTGAGTCTCTGCAAGTAGGTGAAACTGCGCTTCCAAAAACTTTCTTAAGCGCTAACCCACTAAAAGAACCTGTTGGTCCTAAAAAAGAAACTTTTAAATCTGTCTCCAAGGAAAGGCAGGAAGAAATTATTTCTTTATATATTATTGATAAATGTTCGTCAGTCAAAGGTCCTTTATTTAATTTTAGAATATTCCTGATAATCTGTGCTTCTCTTTCAGGCCGAAATATATTTTTATTTTTAGAGTTAGACTTAATCTTTGCTGTTTTTTTTGCAGTTTTAGCTCTCCTACTAAGCAAGTTTAAAATTGCAGAATCAATTTGATCTATTTCCTTTCGTAATTTTTTCAGAACTTCATTCATTATAATTTATTTGGCATAGTCTCATTTGAAATGGCAACAAGTTTTTCATCTTCTTGTAAGACTTGCAATCTTACTCCTTGTGTATTTCTTCCAATTGTTGGCAAATCTTTGACGGAAATTTTAATTGTTTTACCTTTGTTAGTTATTAAAATTATATTGTCCCCATCTTGTACATTGACAGCGCCGACAACTTTTCCATTTCTTTTACTTGTTTTAATACCAATTACTCCCATACCACCACGTTTTTGGGTATTATAACTTTTAGCAGCAACACGATTACCGTAACCATTTTCTGTTACTGTTATTATTTCACCGGCTTCTGGTTTAAGAATTGATTTTAACTTAACATCTTTTGGCAACTTAATTCCTCTTACTCCTAGAGTACCACGGAACCTAACTCTGACATCAGTTTCAGAAAATTTTATAGCCTTTCCATTATCCGCAATCAACATGATTTTATTTTTTCCATTTGTATACAAAGCCCCCAATAGTTCATCTTTTGGTTTTAATAAAATAGCTTTTAAACCTGTATTTCTAATTTTTTTAAATAGACTAATAGGGATTTTATTTATCATTCCTAATTTTGTGGAAAGAAACAAATGGCCATCCTCATCAAATGATTTAACAACAACAAATGTACTTATTTGTTCATCATTATTTAAGGGCAAAACATTATTGATCGGTCTGCCTCTTGCTTGCCTGCTAGGATCAGGTAAATCAAACACTCTTATAGCATAAACTTTGCCATAAGTTGAAAAACAAAGTAACACATCATGTGTATGTGCTTTACAAAGTAATTTTGCCTCATCACCTTCTTTAAATCTCGTTGCATTAATTCCTCTACCACCCCTTTTTTGGCTCTTAAAGTCACTTAATGGAAGACGCTTTACATAATCTTCTTTTGTTAATACAACTATGACTTCTTCTTTTTTTACAAGATCTTCTTTTTTTAATTCACCTTCATCTAAAGTTACGGTAGATCTTCTTTTTTCACCATATTCAGCTTTAATGGTTTCTAATTCTTTTTTCATAACTGAGTCTAGTTCTTTTGGATTAGATAGAATTTTTATGAATTTTTTTATCTCAGCTATAGATTCTTCATAATCATGAAAAATTTTTTCTTGTTCGAGATTGGTTAATTTTTGGAGCCTCAAATCTAATATTGCTTGAGCTTGAGTTGGTGACAACTTATATTCATTATTAATTAATCCATATTGCGCATCATGAAGCATAAAATTATTAGTTTTATTATCGATACTGCTTAATAATTTTTTTAATTGCCCAAGTTTCCATTTACTTTTTAACAAACGTTCTTTTGCTTCAGCTGTATTTTTTGATGTTTTAATCAATGATATAATATTATCAACATTCAAGAGTGCAATCCCTAAACCTTCTAACAAGTGTGCTTTGATTTTAGCTTTGTTAAGGTCATGTAATGTCCTTTTTGTGATAACATCTCTGCGATGCCTTATAAATTCAAATATGATTTCAGAAAAGCTTAATGTTTTTGGTTCTCCATCAACTAGACATACCATATTAACTGAATAAGAAGTTTGTAAATTCGTGTGTTTGTATAAAGAACTCAAAACCACATCATGCTGCTCTCCCCTTTTAAGTTCAATTACTAACCTCATTCCATCTTTATCTGATTCATCTCTTAGTTGGCTAATTTCTTTAATCTTTTTATCTCTGACAAGTTGAGCTATATTTTCAATCAATTTTGCTTTATTAACTTGATATGGTAATTCAGTTACAACAATTGAAGTTTTTTCATTATCTTTTCCTTCTATGAGGTGTTTTGATCTAATCTTGAATGAGCCTCTTCCTGTTGATAATGCATTTTGCACACCCCCATCATTTTTAATCTCGCCTCCCGTTGGAAAATCAGGTCCTAATAAATTACATTTTTCGATTAGCTCATCTATTCTATCTTTATCTGCTAATTCAGGATTATCAACAATTGCAACTGCAGCATTTATTGTTTCTTCAAGATTGTGTGGAGGAATATTAGTGGCCATACCAACAGCAATACCAGTTGAACCATTTACCAGCAAATTAGGGATGCGTGTTGGTAAAACTGTAGGCTCTTTTTCAGATCCATCATAATTTGGTGAAAAGTCAACAGTGTTTTTATCTATATCAGCAAGAAGATCATGAGAAAGTTTTGCCATTCTCACTTCTGTGTATCTCATTGCTGCGGGAGCGTCACCATCAACTGAACCAAAATTGCCTTGTCCATCAATCAATGGGTGTCGCATAGAAAAAGGTTGTGCAAGCCGCACAATTGTATCATAAACAGCAGAATCTCCATGAGGATGATATTTACCAATTACATCTCCAACTATTCTTGCTGATTTTTTATATGACTTATTCCAGCCATTATTTAGTTCATACATTGCATAAAGAACTCTGCGATGAACAGGTTTCAACCCATCTCTTACATCAGGTAATGCTCTACCTACAATTACACTCATGGCATAATCTAAATAGGATTGCCTCATTTCTTGTTCAAGCTTTATTTCTTGATTTTGGGACATATAATGTTGTTAACCGCAGAACTGTTATTAAAACTGTATTTTATCACAAACCCCTCATATACACGAGTCAATTTATAAATAACCAAAAACAGGCAAAAAAACGATTATAGAGATGAATTAGCAATCAAGATAGAAACAATTTCATGAAAAGGTGGTATTATGTAAATCAAATATTAGCAATATAAATGAACCTTGATAAAGAAGAAATCTTAAATTTTGAAACCCATGCGCATGAATGGTGGAATGATCGTGGCCCTTATAAAATATTGCATAAACTGAATCCTCTACGATTAAAGTTTATTACTGATCGAATTACACTTGATGGTATAACAGTTTTAGACATTGGTTGTGGCGGTGGGCTTTTAGCGGAAGAAATGGCAAAAAAAGGTGCTTCTGTTACCGGTATAGATGCTTCAAAAAAAACAATATCTGTTGCAAAGAAACATGCGCAAGAATCAAAACTAAAAATTGATTATCAATGTATTACGCTTAATGAATATATAGAAAAAACAAGAAAAAAATTTGACTGTGTTATTTGTTATGAATTAATTGAACATGTTCCAGACCCTCAAAAGTTATTAGAAGATATAAATATTATTTCAAAAAATAATTCAACATTATTTTTATCTACTATCAATAGAAATATCCAGTCATTTATTTTTGCTAAAATCTTAGCAGAGTACTTCCTCAAGATTATCCCTAAAGGTACACACAAATATGAGAAATTTGTGAAGCCTTCAGAGCTCTCAGAAACTCTTGAGGGATTAAGTTATAATATAGAAGAAATTACTGGGATGATTTTTAATCCATTAATTTTTGATTTTGAGCTTTCATCATTTACAAATATAAATTATTTTCTTTATGCAAAAAAAAATAAAAAATGATATACAGGGAATTCTCTTTGATCTTGATGGAACATTTATTGATACTTCCAAAGATATGTGTAATGCNCTTAATTTGGTTTTAAAAGAAAATAATTTAGATCCTGTNGTCCATGAAGATCTTAAGTATCATGTTTCTAAAGGAGCTGATGGATTAATTGATTTTGGTTGTAAAAATAATATTGATCAAATTAAAAAAAATGAATTAAAACAAGATTTTTTAAATATTTATGAAAAGCATCTTTGTNTTCATACGCATTTAATAGANGGAATGAAGCAATTAGTTGAGTCTATAGAATCTAAAAAAATAATTTGGGGTATTGTTACGAATAAACATTCTAGGTTTGCAACNGTTATACTTAAGGAGCTTGGTTTTTTTAATAGAGCAGCTTGTCTTNTTACTGGTGATATGGTTGAAAAAAATAAGCCAGAACCTGATTGTCTTATAATGGCCAGCACAAAACTAAATAAAAACCCTACAAATATGATTTATGTTGGNGATGATAGAAGAGATATTCTAGCTGGCAAACAAGCTGGCATGATTACCGTTGCTGCAGATTTTGGGTTTGTCTTTAATAATTCAATTATCCCATCTTGGGAAGCTGATTATATAATTAGCAAACCACATCAACTGTTAGACATACTTGGCTAATCATCAATAATTATAACAAGGGTTCCAATCTCTACTCGTTGGAAAAGATCTATGATTTCATCATTTTTCATCCTGATACATCCATGAGAAACAGGCGTGCCTATTTCTTTTTCATGAGGTGTACCATGTATATAAATGTATCTTGAATAGGTATCAACGTTACCACCGGAGTTGACCCCCTTCTCCATTCCATTCAGCCAGATTATTCTTGATGTTATTAAATCTTCATTTGGAATATTCTTTAAATTATATTGAAGTTTTGTGGGTTGTCGAGCCTCAAATATAGTGTATTTTGGCTGTTCATCTCCAATTTTTTCTTTTACAGAATGGAGTCCTACAGGGGTTTTAAAGGAACCATCTTCATTNCCAAGGCCATTCTTTGATGTAGAAACAAATGACTCAAAGCAAACATTATTATTTTCAACCAAATATATCTTTTGCTTTGAAACATGTACTACAAGATATTTATCAATATTACTTTTTTGATATTGATTTTGTAGTGTTTTTGTTGTTTTAGCAATAAGTTGGTTAATATCAGACATCTTTAATATACAATTACATCTTCAGATATATCAATTGACTGCTTCTGTTTCGATGCATCATTCCTTATGCTGTCTAATTCCTTCAAATAATCCTGGGTGACGTCTTCAGTGACATATTTTCCATCAAAACATGAGGCATCAAATTTCTTGATAGATGAATTATCATCCGCAACTGATGAAATGAGATCATTTAAATCTTGATAAAATAATTTATCTGCTCCAATAAAGTCTGATATTTCTTTTTCAGTTTTTTCATGCGCAACAAATTCATTGCTTGCTGGCATNTCAATTCCATATACATTAGGAAACTTCACCGGNGGCGCAGCTGAAGCCATATAAACTTTTTTTGCGCCTGCTTCTCTAGCCATTTCAATAATTTGTTTAGAAGTAGTACCTCTGACTATTGAATCATCTACCAGTAGAACATTTTTTCCGTGGAATTCTGAGGCTATAGCATTAAGTTTTCTTTTTACAGATTTTATACGTTCTATTTGCTCTGGCATTATGAATGTCCTNCCTATATATCTATTTTTTATAAATCCTTCACGAAATGGAACTTTTAAAGAGATTGATAATTCAAGCGCAGCTATTCTGCTTGTGTCTGGTATTGGCATCACTACATCGATATCATACTCTTTCCATTCCTTTCTTATTTTCTTTGCAAGATTTTGACCCATTTTCATTCTTGCTCTATAAACTGATATTCCATCAAGTATGGTGTCTGGACGAGCAAAATATACATACTCAAAAATACAAGGGGTGTGTGATGTCTTATCTGAACACAATCGCGTATGCATTTTTCCTTCTGTGTCAATAAATATAGCTTCACCAGGACTAACATCCCTAATTAACTTGTATCCATTTGAATCTAGGGCAACCGATTCTGACGCAACCATTATTTCTTTTTTGCCATTGACTTTCCTTTCACCAAAACACAGTGGTCTGATTCCCATAGGATCTCTGAAAGCAACAATTCCTCTGTCAGCTATAAGGGCAACAACTGAATAAGCTCCTTTAACTCTTCGATGAACACCGGCGACAGCATAAAAAACATCATCAGGNGTGAAAGTATCTTTNCCATGTAATTGTAATTCATGAGCAAAGATATTTAAAAGTATTTCGGAATCAGATTTGGTATTAATGTGTCTTAGGTCCTCACTAAAAAGATTACTTTTTAATTTAGATGAATTAATGAGATTTCCATTATGGGCAAGTCCAATCCCATAAGGCGANTTAACATAAAACGGTTGTGCTTCAGCAGAACTATCTGCATGACCAGCCGTTGGATAACGAACATGACCTATACCTAAATTTCCTTTCAATCGATTGATATGCCGATAGCTAAAACCATCTCTAACTAAGCCTAATGATTTCCTAAGAGCAATTTTACCATCATAGTTAGTTAGTATTCCTGATGCATCTTGACCACGATGTTGTAAGACTGTCAGAGATTCATATATATCATGAACTGCTTGGTTGATTCCATAAACTGCAACGATGCCACACATATGCTATATATTATATTTTTAAATCCAAACTATCAAAGAGTGAATCATGAGATTTTATAAATTTATGAATGAAATCATCAAAAAAAGGGATAAAATGCGATTGTCCCCAATAGGTAGTAGATGTGAATTCAGTCAAACTAAGTCCATAAATAATAATAATTACAAAAACGTTGCCTTTAATAAATCCAACAAGCAAACCTAAAATTGTATTGGAATAAGCAAATCCAAGTACTTTTACCAGCTGTGTAGAGAAAAAACCTAAGAAAAGAGATGCAATAAACGCCACTAAAAATATAAGGATAAAAGCGAGAATCATCGATAATTCTGGAGATTTTACAAAACCAAAAATATATTCTGCAGGAATATTATTATAGTTGACTGAAAAATACAATGCAAAACCCCAACATAATAAAGAAATTAGCTCATTAACAAAGCCTTTCGATAAACCAATTATTATCCAAAATAATATAAAAAAAGATATTATGATATCAATGACTGGCATTAGTTACTTATTCTCAAAATTTTTCCATCATGATTTATTAACTTGTTAACTTTATTTTTCATTGAAATAGCCATCGAACGGTCTACGTATGGACCAATAGAGATTATCTTTACCTTCTTGTTCTTCTTTTTTATAAACAGGAAAGATTCTATTCCAATATTTTTTAGTTTTAATAAAAATATTTTTATATCTTNGTTGTCACTAATTTCTGGGTATGAGATTACCCAAGATTCAACTATTTCTTTTTCTATTTTTGGTAGATTTACAACATCAATTTTCTCAACATTTATTTTATTAATCTCATCATTATACTCATTAGGTTTGGTTGGCACATCCATTATATAAGTGATGTTATCTGATTTATTTATGTACTCTACTAATGGACCAATAAAAATATAAAGAGGAACTAAAGTAAGAATAAGGAATGTAAATAAAGTTCTAGTATTCATTACATATTAACAGCAATTTCTTTATTAAATTTTACAAATTTTAAAATCTCTGAAACTGTATAGAAGGAACCATAAACTATCAATCGATCATCTTTATGCAAAGACTGCACAGCTGCGCTATATGCCTCGACAATCGATGGATAAGATTGGAGATATTGTTTATCAATTATACTTGAGATTCTATATTTTATTTCCTCAGAGTTCATTCCTCTTTCATTATCGATAGTTCCGCAATACCATGAATCAATTATACTTTTCATAGGTTTTACTAAACTATAAACATCTTTATCACCAAGTATTCCTATAACCGCTACAGTTCTTCTTGCTGGAGAATATGATAAGTTTTTGCAAAGTTCTGATGATGCATCTGCGTTGTGAGCAACATCAAGAATAATCTCAGGGTTCTTAGATATAACTTGGTACCTACCTAGGAGCATTGTTTTTTTAAGTGCTTTAAACAAACAATCTTTATTATTGAGTATATCCGGAGAAAGGTGATGTAATGCTGATAATGCAGCAGCCGCATGGTAATATTGAAAACTCCCTGTTAAAGATAGCAGAGGTAATCCTGTAATCTTAAAGTTTTTATTTTTCCATGACCAGCTATTCTTAAGAACATTATGAGAAAAATCATTTCCATTATACAAGAAATTTGTTGAGTTTTTTTTTGCATAGCTCAATAAAACTGTTGGGGGGTTTTTTTGAGCAAAAATACATTGGCAAAAAGGTCTCATAACACCTGCTTTTTCAAGAGCTATACTATCAACTGTTGATCCTAAAAATTCAACATGATCTATTCCTATAGAAGTTATAATTGAAATATCAGAATCAATGATATTTGTTGCATCTAGCCTCCCTCCCAGTCCAACTTCTAATATTACAAAATCTAATTCATGTTGATGAAATAAATAAAATGCCGCAAGTGTTGCAAATTCAAAATATGTAAGTGTTTTTTTTCCTCTATTATTATTAACGATCTCAAAAGCATCTATAATTTTTTTTGTTTCTACCTCTTTATTATTAATTTTTATTCTTTCGTTATAGCTCAACATATGTGGTGAAGTAAATGACCCTACATTAAAACCATTTTCGTGCAGAATATTTTCAAGTAAAGCCACGGTTGATCCCTTACCATTTGTGCCAGCAACGATAATTACTTTTTTAGCAATTTTATTAATCTTAAGTTTTTTATATACTGATTTTATTCTTTCTAGTTTGAAGTCGATGTTCTTTGAGTGAAGAGTTTGTTGCCAATCAAGCCATTCATCAAGATTGCTAAATTGTTTTTTCATGTATTTTGTCACCCATCAGCATATTGATGATGTCTGCAATAATTTTTGATTGTTCAGTTCTACTCACTATAAGATCTATAGAACCATGTTTTTTTAAAAATTCACTTCTTTGAAAACCTTCTGGTAGCTTCTCACCAACAGTTTGTTCAATAACTCTTGGTCCTGCAAATCCTATTAGAGCATTTGGTTCAGCAATATTGACATCTCCTAACATGGCAAGACTTGCTGAAACTCCACCCATAGTGGGATCAGTTAATACAGATATGTAAGGCAAACCTTTTTGTCCCAACATGTTTAGAGCAGAACTTGTTTTTGCCATTTGAAAAAGTGAAAAGAGAGATTCTTGCATTCGGGCACCACCGCTTGCAGAAAAACAAACTAGTGGCTTTGTTTCTTCAAGACAAACTTTAATTGCTGAAGAAAATTTTTCTCCAACAACTGAGCCCATAGAGCCACCAAAAAATCCATATTCAAATGCGCAAACAATCAAAGGTATTTTATTTATGTTACCTTTAAATACGATAAGGGCATCTTTTTCACCAGTTTTCTTTTGTGTGGATAATAATTTATCTTTATATTTTTCTTTATCTTTAAAGCCTAAAATAGCTTTTGGTGCTCTTCTTGTTATATTTTCAACTCTTTCAC
>NZWU01000037.1 GCA_002701705.1 Gammaproteobacteria bacterium | reverse complement strand
ATATCCATGTTGAATCAAAATTAAAGAACTTGGATATGTTTAAACAGCTTGTAGTAAAAGAATATGGTGATAGAAAAGTAAGATTAGAAGATATATCAGACTTAGAAATAGGTCCTGAAAGTAGGAGAGGTTTTCTAAGAGCTAATAAAAAAAATGCAATTGGGCTTGGTATTGTTAGGCAAACTAAATCCAATGTATTAAAGGTAACTAATTTAGTAAAAGAGGAGTTAGAAAATATAGAAAAGTCATTACCAGAAAACATAGAAATGAGCATAGGTTATGATCAATCTATTTTCATTGATGAATCAATTTCTGAAGTTAGGTTTGCATTATTTATCTCTATGGCGATGGTAATAGCAGTTATATATTTCTTCCTTTTTTCACCTGTAGCAACAATTATACCTGCTCTTACAATCCCAGTTTCCATAATTTCAACATTCTCTATAATATATTTTTTTGGTTTTTCACTTAACGTTCTAACTTTCCTTGCTCTTGTTCTTGCGATAGGTTTAATCGTTGATGATTCAATTGTTGTTTTAGAAAATATAAAACGAAGAATAGAAGATGGAGAAGATTCTTATCAGGCATCAGTTAATGGGGCTAAACAAATTACGTTCGTTGTCATTGCTACCACAGTTGTTTTAGTCAGTGTTTTTTTGCCATTATCTTTTATGGGAGGAAAAACTGGAAGATTATTTATTGAATTTGGAGTTGTCTTATCCTTTGCGGTAATTTTTTCTAGCCTAATTGCTTTAACATTAACTCCTATGTTGTGTTCAAAAGTTATGGGACTTGATAGTCAACAAAGAAGAGAACCACAATTAATGACAAAGTTTAAAAAATTCTATCAAGACTCTCTAAAATTTTCACAAAATAATGTAAAACAAGTTTATGTATTCTCAGCGATAGTTATTTTGATAGCATTCATTCTGTATCAATTTATTCCAAAAGAATTGGCTCCTACTGAAGATAGAGGAATATTTATAATCTCTGTGCAAGGACCTGAAGGGTCAACCTTAGAGTACACAGATAAAATTGTCCAAGAGGTTGAGAATAAATTAGAACCATATGTAGATCAAAATGAGATTAAAACATTGTTTTCAATTGTAGCCCCAGGTTTTTCTGGTCAACCTGGTTCAGTGAACTCAGCTTTTTTATTTGCCTCACTTAAACCATGGGACATCAGAGATAGGCACCAGAAACAAATTGTTGGAGAAATTTTCCCGCAATTACTTTCTATACCAGGAGCACGTATATTTGCAATAAACCCACCAAGTTTGGGACAAAGCCCTTTTAGATCTCCAGTTCAATTAGTTATAAGCGGTGACAGTTATGATGATGTTGCGAAATGGGGCAATATATTAAAAAATGAGGTCACTACCTTAAATCTCAGAGCTCCAAATATAGACTATAAAGTTAATAACCCTAGATTAAATTTAAAAATAGATAGAGAAAAAGCTGCCGAATTAGGAATATCTGCTGAACAACTAACAACGACAATAGAAACTTTTTTTGCGTCCAATAGAGTTACCACTTTTTCAAACAGGGGACTGACTTATAATGTAGTCTTACAAGCAAGGAAAGATTATAGGATCAATCCCAATAGTTTTGATAATATTTTTCTCAAATCTTCAAAATATGAAAAATTAATTCCATTGTCTAATTTTGTTTCATACCAAGAAACATCAGTAAGTAAAGAATTAAAAAGAATAAATCGTATGCCATCAACAATTTTATCAGCTTCACTGATACCTGGTTATCCGCTAGGAGACGCTTTACATGATATAACAAATCTTTCAAAAGATGTATTGCCTGTTAATGCTAAATTATCATTCACAGGAGCATCAAGGGAATACTTTGAATCAGGACATAAATTAGAATTAACAATACTATTTGCAATCTTAGTTGTATATCTAGTATTAGCAGCTCAATTTGAGAGTTTTATAAACCCTCTCGCTATAATATTAACTGTACCAATTGCTATAACAGCAGGATTATATACCCTCTTTGTTACAGGAGCTTCACTAAATGTTTATAGTCAAATAGGCTTCCTTATGCTAATTGGTTTAATTACTAAAAATGGAATTTTAGTTGTTGAGTTTGCAAATAAGTTGCGTGACAAAGGTTTAGCAATTGAAGAAGCCATATATCAATCTTCAATGATAAGGCTAAGACCGGTTTTAATGACAACTATTTCTACGATGTTTGGAGCGATTCCATTAGTTTTGAGTAGTGGAGCTGGAGCTGAAAGCAGATATTCAATGGCTGCTGTTGTTCTAGGGGGAATAACTTTATCAGCATTAATAACTCTTTATCTTATACCAGCGCTCTATAGATTTATCGAGACCAAAAGAAATAATTAATTTCTAGGCAGTACTTTTAATCCTTGTTGTTCAGAAAAGTACTTCGATATATCTAGTATATCTTGATCTGATAGGGTTCCTGCAAAACCATTCATTATAGGGTTTTTTCTGTCACCATTTTTATATGCATTAAGAGAATGTATGAGATAATTTTGATATTGGCCAGCTAACCTAGGGTATAATTTATTCTCTGAATTACCATCAACCCCATGACATGCTATGCAAGTTTGGGATTTTTGTTTTCCAAGATTATAATCGCCTGACGCATGAGCTGTAGAAGTAGATAGAATCACCAAGAAGATAAATAATTTTAGGTGTCTTGTGATCATTTTATTGACTCAAAGTATTTAGCAATTTGATGAATATCTTCATCAGATAGTCCTTTAGCATTAGCATGCATTGTATTGTGTTTTCTTTCCATCTGTTGATAAGACTTCAAAACTGATTTTATATAATCAGAATGNTGGCCGCCTAATTTTGGAACCTTAAAAGTGGGATAGACATTATTGTATCCAGGTATAGCATGACATCCAAGGCATGTTTCTGATTTTTGTTTTCCAATAAGGATATCACTATCTGCAGAGACATTTGTGACTCCAAGGATTATTAGGAAAGTTAAAAGCTTAATTGATTTTATGAATTTCATATAATAAATTAGTCAGCATTATAGCATTAAATTTATAAGAGATAAAACGACATTTTTCTATATGATGATGAGAGTTATCAAGTTATAATTAATTCAGGTTATGCCGATATATGAATATAAATGTCAAGCATGTGGTTCAATCTTTGAGATATTTCAGAAAATTTCTGATCAAAAATTAGATACAACGGCTTGTAAAGTATGTAACAAGGTAACCAATGTGGACAAAATAGTATCTTCTTCAGGGTTTAGATTAAAGGGCGCGGGTTGGTACGTAACGGATTTTAAAAATAAAGACAAACAAACTAAAACANCTGATAAGAATCAANCTAAACAGCAAAANAAATAAATGAAACAGTACTTGTGTTCAGATATAAATGAATCACTTTTAGATAAAGAGATCACTGTATGTGGTTGGGTTGCTACGAGAAGAGATCATGGGGGCGTAATCTTTTTNGATTTAAGAGATTATTCTGGAATAGTACAGCTTGTCTTTCATCCTGATAATGAATCAATATTTCAAACTGCAGAAACAATCAGAAATGAATATGTTTTAGAGGTTAGCGGAATAGTTTCTAAACGCCCACAAGGTACAATCAACAACGACTTAAAAACCGGCAAGATTGAGGTTAATATATCCTCACTTAAAATTTTAAATAAGTCTAAAACTCCACCCATACAAATTAATGATACTGAATTGAATGAAGAACAGCGTCTACAGTATCGTTATTTAGACATTAGGAGCGATTATATGCAGAAAAATTTAAGATTTAGATCTAAACTGATCGGTATTATAAGAAATTTTTTTTATAAAAATGATTTTGTAGAAGTAGAGACTCCCATTTTAACAAAAACTACCCCAGAGGGAGCTAGAGATTATCTGGTTCCAAGTAGAATTCATACCAATAAATTTTTTGCATTACCTCAATCTCCACAATTATTTAAACAAACGCTCATGATAGGAGGGTTAGATAAGTATTTTCAGATTGCTAAATGTT
Organism: Gammaproteobacteria bacterium; assembly: GCA_002701705.1. Classification (GTDB taxonomy): domain Bacteria; phylum Pseudomonadota; class Gammaproteobacteria. Next base: position 4,741 of record NZWU01000037.1, on the reverse strand, counting down.
TTAGAGATGAAGATTTGAGATCTGACCGGCAACCAGAGTTTACTCAGTTAGACATGGAAATGTCTTTTGTTAATGAAGAAGATATCATAGGACTGTGCGANGANCTTTTTTCTGATATCTTTAGTAACTTGTTTGAGGATCCATCTAATCTAAAATTTAAGACAATGACATTTTCTCAAGCAATGGAAAAGTATGGCTGCGATAAACCAGATATACGAAACCCGCTAAAATTAGATGAGATTAAGGAAATAGTTAGTGATGTTGAATTCAAAGTATTTTCAAANCATGCTGATAATGCTCAATCAAGGATTGTTGCATTAAATGTACCTAACGGTTGCTCACTCAGCAATAAACAAATCGATGACTATACAGAATTAGTTAAAAAATTTGGAGCCAAAGGCTTAGCGTATATTAAATGTAAAGATGTTACTAATATTGATAAAGGGCTAGAGTCTCCAATTAANAAATTTTTAAATAATGCTGTTTTACAAAAAATTATTGATATAACAAAAGCACAAAATAATGATTTAATATTCTTTTCTGCTGACATCAAAGAAGTTGTAAACGATTCAATGTCTGCATTAATTAAAAAATTAGGCATTGACCTTAAGTTAATAAAAGAAGCATGGGAATTTGTTTGGATTACTGGTTACCCTTTATTTAAACAAGACACTAAAAGCAAAAGTTTGACATCAGTACACCATCCTTTTACATCCCCAGTTAATTTTGATGATATTGATAAAAAAGATTTGCTATCTATTGAATCTAGAGCATATGATCTTATTTTAAATGGCAATGAGATTGGAGGAGGATCTATAAGAATCCATTCAAAANAACAACAAATTAAGGTTTTTGAAGCTTTAGGAATTGGTGAGAAAGAAATGCAAAATAAATTTGGTTTCTTCCTAAATGCTCTAGACTATGGGTGCCCACCTCATGGAGGAATCGCATTTGGTATTGATAGAATCTTAATGATTTTACTGAAACTTGAATCAATCAGAGATACAATCGCTTTTCCAAAAACACAATCCACATCGTGCTTACTAACTGATGCTCCTTCAGAAGCAGACAACAAACAATTAAAAGAGCTTTCATTGAAAACAATTAAAAATAACTAATTGATTGAATAGCTATCATATACGACAATAGAATTATATATTTATTAAATGAATACTTATAGAAATAGTCTTAAAAAAATTAAGCATTTACTTAAACAGAATGATGCAAAAATAATTGCACATTACTATGTAGATGCAGCTATCCAGAGACTTGCTGAAGATACAGGAGGTTTTGTTAGCGATAGCTTACAAATGGCAAGATTTGGGGCTGCNCAAAAAGAAGAAACGCTTATAGTTGCGGGTGTTCGCTTTATGGGNGAGACTGCAAAAATTTTAAATGCTGAAAAGAGGATACTAATGATNGATATGGATGCAACCTGTTCATTGGATACGAGTTGTCCTTATGAGAACTTTAATAACTTCTGCAAGCAATACCCCAGCCGTGAAAAAGTTGTCTATGCAAATACAAGNGCGCATGTCAAAGCGATGTCAGATTGGGTTGTCACATCAAGTATAGCTGTCAAATTGATTGAGTATTTAACATCTATTGGAAAGAAAATTATCTGGGCTCCTGATAAATATTTAGGAGAATATATTATAGATAGAACTGGGGCAGACATGATACTTTGGGACGGATCATGTGTTGTTCATGAGGAATACAAAACCAAATCTCTTATTAAACTAAAAAATAAATATCCTGATTCAGATATTTTAGTCCACCCAGAATCTCCAAGAAGTATTATACAGCTTGCCGATGTTGTCGGTTCTACGACTAAACTTATCGAGGCTTCAAAAGCCAGTAATAAAAAATATATTATTGTTGCTACGGAAAAAGGAATTTTATATCAAATGCAAAAACTATCTCCAAATAAAATATTTTTTGAAGCACCAACAGAAGGTGATGGCGCAACCTGTAAAAGTTGTGGCAGATGTCCATGGATGAACATGAATACATTAGAAAAGCTTTTAAATATATTTAATAAAAAATCCAATGAAATCGTGTTAGACCAAGAAATAATAAATAAAGCAAGATTACCAATTGAAAGAATGGTTAGTTTTAATGAAAATTATATGATAAACAAAGCTTCGTGATCTATTATGGCCGGACATAGTAAATGGGCAAATATACAACACCGCAAAAAAGCTCAAGACAATAAAAGAGGAAAAGTATTTACTAAAGCTATAAGAGAGATAACTGTTGCAGCAAAGCTTGGAGGCCCTGATNTATCAAGTAACTCAAGACTTAGACTTGCAATTAGNAAAGCCAATTCATCTAATGTGCCCAAAGACACAGTCGAAAGAGCAATCAAAAAAGCCTTAGGTGATAAAGACCAAAATATACAAGAAATTACTTATGAGGGATATGGGCCAAACGGAATTGCAGTAATTATGGAATGTCTCACCAATAATAAAAATAGAACTGTATCTGAATTAAGACATGTTTTGTCAAAACATGGTGGAAGCCTCGGCACAAAAGGTTCTGTACTACATCTATTTAAGAAAGTTGGCATTATAAAAGTTTTAGATACAACAGAAGATGAATTATTATCCCATATGGAAAATATAGATTTAATTGATTTTGAAATAATTAAGGATGGATGTATATTGTTTACAGACCCAAATAAATTATTTGAAATAAAAAAGTATTTTGAGGAAAAGTCCATTATTGTAGAGAATGAGGAAATTGTAATGGACCCAATTACATTAATTAATATTGACAACATGCAACAAGAAAAAATTCTTAATCTTTCTGATAAGTTAGAAGAGATTGATGATGTTCAAAATATTTATATGAACGTGAACCTCAATTAGTTTGAATATGACAAGAATATTGGGTATTGATCCAGGAACTAACATCACAGGACTAGGTATAATTGAGACAAATGGCTCAGCTATCAACTATATCTATCATGAGATACTCAAAACAGGTATAAAAAACAAACACTCGATAAAATTAGCCTCTATACATATGGCAGTAAATAAAATAATTTTAGAATATCAGCCTCACCAGATTGCAGTTGAGTCAGTTTTTTTTAGTGTAAATGCAGCAACCGCAATTAAACTTGGGCAAGCAAGAGGCGCAGCATTAACTGCATGCGGTTTAAATAATTGTGATATATACGAATATAGCCCAAGGAGAGTCAAATTAGTAATTTCTGGAAGCGGAGCATCAGATAAAATTCAATTACAAAAAAAAGTAAAAAAAATTTTAAACATAAGAAGAAAATTAGAAATTGATGCGTCTGATGCATTAGCTGTAGCAATCTGTCATGGAATGACTATAAAAGAAAATCCTGAAAGTATTTCAAGCATATAATAATGGACAATCTTATTATTAATGAAATATTCTATTCTATCCAAGGCGAGAGTTTAAATACGGGGCATCCAACAGTATTTGTAAGGCTGACAGGATGCCCTTTAAGATGTGTTTATTGTGATACTGAATATGCTTTCCATGATGGCAAACCAATGGATTTTAATACCATCATTGAAAAAATAAATTCCTTCAATTGTAAAAAAGTTATGATAACTGGAGGGGAACCTTTAGCGCAAAAAAACATAATTAATTTTTTAAAAATTTTATGCAACAATTCATTTTTAGTATCAATTGAAACAAGCAATGCTTTAGATATAAGTAAAATTGATAAAAGAGTTACAACCATTTTAGATATAAAAACACCTGGTTCTGGAGAAAGTGATAAAAATTTGCCAAACAATTATCAGTATTTAAAATCTATAGATCAAATAAAATTTGTTATATGCAATCAAGAAGATTATAACTGGTCAAAAAAATATATTTATAGCCATAATTTATTTAATATATGTGAAGTACTTTTATCACCATGTTATGAAAAAATGGATTTAAAGCTCCTCGCAGAAAATATTTTAAAAGACTCACTCCCTGCACGTTTACAAATACAGCTGCATAAATTTATTTGGGGAGATCAACGTGGTAAATAAGAAAAAGGCTATTGTGTTATTTTCAGGTGGGATTGATTCAGCAACTACATTAATATTAGCTAGGTCAGAGGGTTTTGAATGTATCGCTTTAACATTGAATTACAAGCAAAGACATTCGTATGAAATTAAAGCCAGTGAGAATTTTTTGAAAGACTATAACGATATAGAACATATAACTTTTAATATTGATCTATCTCATATTGGTGGCTCTGCCTTAACTGATACTGATATATCTGTCCCCAATGTGCCTAGCGAAGGCATACCTGTCACGTATGTACCTGCTAGAAATACTATTTTTTTATCTATATCTTCTTCATTTGCTGAGAGATATGAAATTAATGATATATTTTTAGGGGTCAATAAGATCGATTATTCTGGTTATCCTGATTGTAGACCCGAATATATAGAAGCATTTGAAAAAATGATAAATTTAGGAACCAAAAGGGGCGTTGAGGGCAATAAGTTAAATATACACACTCCTCTAATTAATATGAGTAAAGCTGAGATAATACTGAAAGGCACACAATTGAAAGTTGATTATTCTAAGACTCTTTCATGTTATTCGCCTAACGAAGAAGGTCACTCTTGTGGTGTTTGTGACTCATGCAGATTTAGAAAACAAGGTTTTTTAGATGCTAATATTGAAGACCCAACAATATATAAAAAAAGTAAAAAATGATAAAGTTTATATTAACGTATGCTAATATAATTAATTAGATTAT
>NZWU01000036.1 GCA_002701705.1 Gammaproteobacteria bacterium | reverse complement strand
TTGGTATGCTAATTTAATGATTGATTTTAAATCTTTCTTATCAATTGTGTCATCTATGTATGGCAAAAAAATATCATAGGCAATATCAAAATAATTTTTGTCTACGAATGATGAAATAATAGATTTTTCAAGGATAGGCCAACTTTCTGGAATATAAAGCCCACCATCAGGAGCTAAACCCTCAAAGATAACGTCATGAAATTTTAATTTTTTTTGATGCCCTCTTGTACTTATATATTGCAAACAATCATTTTTCATTTAATTTTAAGACTCTTATACTATTGACTTTATCATCAACATTTTTTAAGAGTTGAATTTTGTCAATAGCTTTATTAATGCATAATCCAGGTACAGAATTAGTAATCATCACTATAGGAATTAATGAATCAGTCTCTTCTGGTTCATGTTGACTTACAGCTTCTATGCTAATTTTCTCATTTGCTAAAATATTAGTTATCTCTGCCATGACTCCCGGAACATCTTTAGCATGAATTCTAAGATAGAAAGAACTCTCGACTTGTTCGATGTTTTTAATTTTTCTATTTAAAGTTCCTATTGAATGACTAATTTTTAAATTGCTCTTATCAATTTCTTGAGAAAAATTAATTGCTTCAACTAAATTAGCTACTATTGCTGATGCTGTTGCATCACCTCCAGCACCGTGTCCATAAAACATTGAAGTTCCAAACCTTTCTCCTTTAACTAAAATTGCATTCATCACATTGTGAACCTGAGACAAAATATTATTTTTAGGTACAAGAGTTGGATGAACTCTACATTCAATTAATTTATCAAGTTCTCTTGTTACTCCAATATGTTTTATGGTATATCCAAGTTCATCAGCAAATTTTATGTCCATTGGAGTAATATTTTTAATCCCTTCGATATATGTTTCTTTATAGGGAAGTCCAATTTTATAAGCCAGTGAAGATAGAATTGATATTTTATGGGCAGCATCATTTCCTCCAATGTCAAAAGAAGGATCTGCCTCAGCATAACCTAATTTCTGCGCATCTTTTAAGGCTGTTTCAAAATTAATTTTTTTGTTAGACATTTGGTCTAATACATAATTACAAGTGCCATTAATGATGCCAGAGATAGAAAATATTTTTTCATTAGACATGCTTTGGGTTAAAACTTTTACAATTGGAATTGCTCCAGCAACAGAAGCTTCAAACCCAAAAAAAGAATTGGATTCTCTAGCCAATTTAAAAATCTCATTCCCATGTTCTGCAATAAGTGCTTTATTTGCTGTTATAACATGTTTTTTATTTTTTAGAGATTCAGTAATTATTTCTAATGCGGCTGTGGTTCCACCAATTAATTCAATGATGATTGAAATTTCAGGGTCCTTTACCAAATCCATAGCGTTGTTAGTGGCGATTATATTATGATTAGTAAGTTTTTTAGATTCAATTGCAAGATCAGCAACATGAGATACTTCAAAATCAACATTTACATTTGATCTAATTTCATTTTTAAATTTAATAATATGTTCTAAAGAGCTTTGCCCAACTGTTCCAAGACCACATATGCCAATCTTTATCATACGAACACCAATATATCGATATATAAAAGATTATATATTAGCATTATTTAATCTATAATTGCTATTAATATGGAACTAACAAAAGAATCAATACAATCTAAAAATTTTATAAGGAATTATGAAAATAATATGATTTATATAGGTGAGTCTTGCTATAAACATGACATTCTTATATCGAATGATAGTCTAGTAAAATGGGAATTAGGCAATATATCAAATCTTTCACTAGATGATTTGTCAGATCTATTCAAGCTAAATCCAGAAATAATAATAATTGGAACTGGTAAAAAAATGATTATTCCAAAAAGGGAAATTATAGATGAAGTAAATAAACAGGGAATTGGATTTGAATATATGATTACTGATTCTGCCTGCAAAACTTTTAATATCTTACTGGCTGAAGAACGTAGGGTTGTTGCAGGACTACATATATAACTTATAGACGAAAAAAATAATCAATATAATAAACGTTATCTGGATAATGTATCTATTTAAATAAGTATTGATATTTTCCCTATATCTGTTGCTAAGATATCCTACTAGATAGAACCTTAATCCTCTTCCAAAAAATGAAACAATAATAAACATGAAAATATTCAATGAAATAAAACCAGCAGCTATAGTAAATATTTTATAAGGTATAGGGGTAAAACCAGATATAAATATAACAATTACCCCATATTCAATAAAGACACTTTTAATAAGATTAAAATCATCCAAATAACCGTACTCAATAATATAAATATTAATTTCATTAAATAGAACATTCCCAAGATAATATCCACATACCCCCCCAATAACAGATGTTATTGTTGTGATGAAAGCCAAATTCTTCCAATTAAATCTATTAGAAAGAGTCATGGGTATTAGTAGTAAATCTGGTGGTATAGGAAAAAAAANTGATTCNATAAAGCTAACAAAACCAAGNAAGTACCTTGAATTTGCTGCTCTAAAAAAATTAAGAATTTTCATTNCACTAATTAATCCGTAGTTCCCTCAACCATAGGAACAAATAAAACATCATCAACAACTTTTTTTAGAATACCATTCTTTGTGTTTTTTATTCTCAAGAGTTTTTGTTTACCATGCTCATTAAGAGGCATAACCATTCTTCCATTTGGTTTTAACTGCCTAATTAACCGATCAGGTATAGTTGTTGGTGCAGCTGTCATTAAAATAGCATCAAAAGGCGAATCTACTATTGATCCATTGAAACCATCTCCAAATATACATTTTATGTTTTTAAAACCCATTCTTTTTAAAGATTTACTTGTTCGAATATATAATGGTTTAATTCTTTCAATTGTTACAACTGTCTTAAATAAAGATGCTAAAATTGCTGTCTGATAGCCACAACCCGTACCAATTTCTAAAATTTTTTTCATATTGTCATTTTCAAATATTAACTGAGTCATTTTACCAACAATATATGGTTGGGAAATTGTTTGATTATATCCAATGGGTAAAGCTACATCATTATAAGCTCTATCCCTGAGAGCTGTTTCAATAAATAAATGCCTAGGGATATTCTTAATTATTTCCAAAATAATCTTATTGCTTATGCCTTTATTTTTTAGACGGCTAACAAGTTTTTGTCTTGCATCTAAAGACGTAAGTCCAGCTCCAAGAATCCTATTAAAATTAACCATAAGTGTTTTTGAGATCCCTTAACGCAAAGGAATCACACATATCAATAGATATTGGTGTTATTGAGATATACTGAGAATTTATTGCCACAAAATCTGAGGTCTTGTCTTTAGATATATTTTTTCCAACAGCACCAATAGAATAATAAGTTTTTTTATTTTTTTGTATTTTTCTTGCTCTCATGGGCATTGTTCTCTTTCCAAGTGATGTAAATTTAATTCCTTTTATTTTTTGAAATGGTATATCTGGTATATTTACATTAAATACATTCTGCATTTTGTAAGGTTTATTAAAAAAAAGATTTAATATCATATCTATTTTTTTATCCAAATCTAAAATATATTTGGGTTTCTTTGATGTAACAGAAATTGCAATTGGAGCATATCTGCAGAACCTTCCTTCAATTGCGGCAGCTACTGTCCCAGAATAGATAACATCATCACCAAGGTTGGAGCCAAAATTCAAACCAGAAAAAACAATGTCTGGCATTTGCTTTAAAATTCCTCTGGTAGAGATATGTACACAATCAGCTGCAGTACCATCAATAATGTAGTGTGTTGNATCAATTTTTCTTATATTCACAGGAGTGTGGACTGATAATGAACTACTACATGCGCTAACATTATTTTTAGGGACAACAACCATTACTGAACCAAACCTTTGTAGAGAGTTCTCAAGGATTAGTAAACCCTTTGATTTATATCCATCATCATTTGACAGTAATATTTTCATAAAATCAGTCGNATAAAATACTCAAACTACATTATACTTAATAATATAGTAATTAGTATGAGAAAGTTCTATGGATAAAAACAATGAATTCAAAAAATTATTGTCTGAAATGGAAATTAGTGTAGATGATATTTTAAATGAAAAANCACTATNCGATAACACTACACAAAAAAAGGAGTTTACTCCTGTAAGTATAAAACAAGAAGAATTAGAAGATGAGATGCATGATGATGTACTAGAATTTAAAAACCAAGGTGTGCAACAAAGTATCTTAAATAAATTAAAGAGAATAAAGCGTGATTATGACTTTAAAGAAGGCAGGATAGACTTACATGGTGAAACCATTCAAACAGCTCAGTTAAAAATTAACAATCATTTGAAAAAATGTTTTGATAAAAATATTAGGTATTTATTGATTATAACTGGCAAAGGAACTAGTCAAAAAATATCTCCTTTAAAAAAATTAGTATTCGTTATGCTTAGAAAGTATTCAATTGTTGACGCATTTTGCAGTGCAAATAATCATGGAGGAAGTGGTGCTTTTTATGTTCAAATTAAAAATTAAATATAATCAACTTCACATTTAAGTAATAATTTATTATATTGACTTTATCTATATGTGTTAAATGAAATGAAAAAACTAAATATAAACATAATAACGATTTCAGATTCGAGAACTGCAAAAACAGACAAATCAGGCGATATTTTAATAAATTTAATTAAAAAATCAGGGCATGCAGTTAAGAAAAAAGTAATAGTGCCCGACAATATCTATGAAATAAGATCTTCTGTTTCTAATTTTATATTAGACAAAAACATTGATGTAATCATTACTAATGGTGGAACAGGAATTACTGGTAGAGATGGTACGCCAGAAGCAATAATGCCTCTATTAGATAAAGAAATTGATGGCTTTGGAGAATTATTCAGATCTCTTTCCTATGAAAAAATTAAAACTTCTTCTTTGCAGAGTAGATCTTTAGCGGGAGTAGCAAATTCTACTTTTATTTTTGTCCTACCAGGTTCACCTGACGCATGTATTACGGCATGGGAAGAAATAATTCAACATCAATTGAATAGTGACACCAAGCCATGCAATCTAGTTATGTTGATTCCTCGCCTAAAAGAATAATCATATACTTTCCTCTTCTTTAATCGCAGGTAACTCACTTAAATTTTGTAGGTTAAAATAATCTAAAAACTTTTTTGTTGTCGCTAGTAACTCTGGTTTTCCAGGTGTTTCTTTNTGCCCAACAACTTTAATCCATTCACGCTCTATTAGGTCACGTATAATATAATGGTTTACAGAAACTCCTCTTATATTTTCAATATCTCCCCTAGTAACTGGCTGCCTATAGGCNATAATAACTAAGGTTTCTAGAAATGCTTTCGAGTATCTATTTGATGGCATGTTGTTCAACTTTGTGAGCCATTGATCAAAACCTTCCCTAATTTGTATTCTATAACCACTAGCAACAACAGAGACTTCAAATGCTCTATTAATGTAATCTTTATTCAAACTATCTATTATTTCTTTGATTTGATTTTTTGATGGCTTGTTGGTATCAAATAGATTAGCTAATTCTTGGAGAGTCAATGGTTCATGGGAGGCAAAAAGCGCTGCCTCAATGATTTGTTTTGGAGAATTTAAATCACTCATGATTTTTTTAATTGCAAATAAATGACTGAATGAGTTTCGTTTTGTAAAATATCTATAAGATTATCTTTAACCAATTCTAATATTGCTAGGAAAGTAACAATAACGCCCATTCTGCCTTCATTAATATCAAAAAATTCAATGAAACTTATGGTTTCATTCTTACCTAATTCCTCTAAAATATTAGACATTCTTTCTCTTACAGATAATGGCTCAGAATGGATGTCATGAGAAGCCAATATATCAGCTCTTCGTAAAACATCCTTAAAAACTTCTTCTAGTTGTGAAATTTCTATTGTGGGCTCAATGTCCTTCTTTTTAAAATGAACTATTATNCCTGACGCAAGAAATGTATCNCTATTTACTCTTGATATAGAGTCTATCTCAGTACTCAAATCTTTATATTTTTGATATTCGAGTAGCCGTTTAACCAAATTTGCACGAGGATCCTCCTCATCTTCATCTTCATCATCATGTGGTATGAGCATACGTGATTTGATCTCTGCTAGTGTTGACGCCATAACAAGATAATCTGAGACTAATTCATATTTAATAGATTCCATCATTTTAATATACTCAACATATTGCACTGTAATTGGGAATATCGGTATATCTACAATGTCTATATTTTGCTTTTTTATTAGGTATAACAATAAATCTAAAGGCCCTTCAAATTCTTCTAATATAATTCGTAAAGCATCAGGAGGTATAAATAGATCTTCGGGTATTTCAGTAATCAATCTACCCTTTATTGATGCTTCAACTGTATTATTAAAATTCATTTTATGAAATTACTCCAACAATTCTTTTAATTTCTAAAATTGTTTTTCTTGCTAAAAGTTGAGCTTTTTTAGCATTTTCAGAAAGTATGTTGTCCAAAAATTTCTGATCTTTTAGTAGCTTTTCAGTTTCAAACGCAATTGGTTCAATCGTACTAGTTACACAGTTTATTAGCTCTTTCTTAAAAACTGATATTTCTTTTGAGGCAAAATCATCTATAATTTTTTGTTTATTAATATTGGAGCAAGCAACAAAAATATTGATCAAGTTTTCTATCTCTGGCCTTTTTTCTGTTGCTTCGATTGAGCTTGGCATCTTTAAAGAATCTGTTTTGGCTTTCATAATCTTTTTTGAGATTTGGTCATTTGAATCTGTCATCATAATTCTTGATTGCTCAGAAGGGTCAGATTTGCTCATCTTTTTAGTTCCATCACGAAGACTCATAATTCTTGTAGCTGTTTTATTTATTAATGGCTCAGGGAGGTTAAAATATTCCTGATTGTAATCTTTATTAAATTTTTGGGCTATATCTCTGACTAATTCTAAATGCTGTTTTTGATCATCGCCAACTGGCACATGAGTTGCTTTATATAATAAAATATCAGCAGCCATCAAGACTGGATAGGTATATAGACCAACTGATGCTATTTCTTTATTTTTTCCTGCTTTGTCTTTGAATTGAGTCATCCTATTCAGCCACCCTACTCTTGCAGTGCAGCTTAGAAACCATGCAAGTTGAGAATGTTCAGATACTTCTGATTGCTTAAAAATAATATTTTTTTCTGGGAGTAAGCCACAAGCTATAAAAATAGCTAGAACTTCACGGGTTCTTCCCGCAAGTAATTTGGGGTTTTGCCATATTGTAATGGCATGTAAATCAACTATTGAAAAAATACAATCCTTTTTATGCTGGAGATCAACAAATTGTTTTAACGCTCCTAAATAATTTCCCAAATGGATTTCACCTGAAGGCTGAACACCTGAAAAAACTATTTTTTTACTCATTTAACCTTCCCACAGAAACATTAGTCCAATTTTAGCATAATCATTAAAATCACACATTCTATATGTAAAGACATAGCTTTTTTAATATAATAACAGGATGACGGAAAAGAGGATAAATTTAATTAAAAAAAGTCTTGAATTACTAAACCCAATAGAGATTGACATAAAAGATCAAGGTCATCTGCATATTGGTCACGCTGGAGCAAAATCTGGTGGGCATTTTGACCTGTTTATTGTGTCTGACAAATTTGAAGGTAAAACATTAATTGAAAGACATAAGATTATATATCAATGTTTAGATGTGCTTATGAAAACTGAAATCCATGCCTTGTCAATTAAGGCATTAAGTCCTACTGAGGTCTAGTCTTTTGCAATAAACTATTGCGTCTTCTTTTCCATCTTTAGTCTTATAATAATTCGGCCTTATTCCAACCTTTTTGAATTCATATTTGTTGTATAGGTAAATAGCAGTGTCATTGGTTTTTCTGGTTTCTAAAAAAATCACTTTTGAGCCAATCAAGCCTGATTTAGATAGAGTTAAATCCAATAACTGTGAACCAATACCATTATTTCTATAATTGCTATCAACAGTTAAATTAAGGATATGACTTTCAGGGAAGGAAATTTTAGAGATTAGGTAACCAAAAATAAGGTTTTCATGAGCAGCTACATAACAATCATAATTGTATTCAAGGCACTCTTCTAGAACTTTATCTGACCATGGAAAATCATAAGAGTTTTTTTCAATTATATTAACCTGAAAGAGATCTTCTTTGCTCATTTCTCGTATTTCCATCAATTCTGATACTTTAGCAATCATATTCTTTCATAACAGACTTTAAATATAACAAATCTTCCCATACCTTTCTTTTATCCTTTGGGTTTCTCAGCAAATAGGCTGGATGGTAAAATACAATGATTGGGATATTCTTTGGTTCAAAGAAAAATGTTTTTTTTCGTAATTCTGCTATAGGTTGATCATTTTTAATGATTCTATTAGCTGCAACCTTGCCTAACAATATAATAATCTTTGGTTTAATCAGTTCTATTTGATTTTCTAAATAGTCCGCACATGATTTAACCTCTTCATCAGAGGGGTTGCGATTGCTAGGAGGACGACATTTAACAGTGTTTGTAATATATATGTCTTCTCTATTTAAATTAATTGACGAAATCATTTCAGTTAAAAGTTTCCCGGCTCTTCCAACAAATGGTTCTCCTTCCTTATCTTCATCTCTGCCAGGGGCTTCCCCAATAAATAAAATTCTTGCTGATTCATTCCCAGAACCAAAAACTGTTTTATCCCGAGACTTGTGTAATTCACATTTAGTACAATTAGAAACAATCTCTTTTAAAGTTGATAAGTCAGCATTCAAGGAGTTTTCTGAAGGTTTTTTCTTTTTAGCTCTATACCAGAAGGTTTCGATGCCCATCTCATCAAAATAATCATTAAGCTTCTGCATTTATCAGACGCCTCTTTTTTTAGTTGATGATAAATCAGGGTTTTGTTGTAATTTATTTAGGGCATTTATAAAAGCTAATACCGACGCTTTTACAATATCAGTATCAGCGCCATGTCCATTAACCACGTTGCTGTTTTTAGATATTCTAACTGTAACTTCACCTAAAGCATCTGTGCCAGATGTTATATTATTAACAGAATAAAGTAGTAATTTACATTTGCTTTTTACAATATCCTCAATCGCATTATATGCTGCATCAACAGCTCCATCACCCGTGCAGCTTGACTCAACAGACTCTCCTCCAACTTCAAGTTTGATTAACGCAGATGGTTTTTTCCCACTCTCAGTCACAACATTCATATAATTAAATTTAATATGGTTATTGGTAATTTCTTGATTGCTTGAGAGTCGTATAATATCTTCATCAAACATGTCATGCTTTTTATCTGCTAATTCTTTAAATTTAAAAAATATATCATTAAGCTGCTTTTCTCCTTCAATAGGGATATTTAATTCATTTAGTTTCTGTCTAAAAGCATTTCTTCCTGAATGCTTTCCAAGCACAAGTGAATTACTTACTAGTCCAATATCTTCAGCTCTCATTATTTCATAAGTTTCTCTTGATTTAATCACACCATCTTGATGTATTCCAGATTCATGAGCAAAAGCATTTTTACCAACAATCGCTTTATTTGGTTGCACAGGAAAACCAGTTATACTAGAAACTAATCTTGAGCACTTCATAATCTTTTTAGTATTTATGTTTGTATCGCACGGAAAAATATCTTGTCTCGTACGAACCGTCATAGTAATTTCTTCCAAAGCCGCATTCCCTGCTCTTTCACCCAGTCCATTAATTGTACATTCCACTTGACGAGCACCATTTAAAACTGCAGATAATGAATTTCCTACTGCTAACCCCAAATCATTATGGCAATGTACAGAAAAAATAGCTTGGCTAGAATTTTTAACATTTTTTATTATATTATGTATCAAAGTACCAAATTGATGAGGTAAATTATAGCCAACTGTATCTGGTATATTTATTGTATTTGCCCCTGCTTCAATAGCAGCTTCTATTACAGAGCACAGAAAATCTAAATCAGAACGGCCAGCATCTTCTGGTGAAAATTCAACATCATCAGTAAAACTTTTAGCTAACTTTATCGCTTTAATAGCACAATTTTTTACCTCTTCAGGCGACATTTTTAATTTTTTTTCCATGTGTATAGGTGATGTAGCAATGAAAGTGTGTATTCGTTTTTTCTTAGCTTTTTTTAAAGCTTCAGATGCAGCTAGTATGTCTTTTTCTAATGAACGAGCAAGCGCACATATTGTTGACTTTTTAATTGTTTTTGAAATCTCAGATACTGCATTAAAATCACCTTTGCTTGCTATTGGAAAACCAGCTTCAATAATATCTACATTAAGATCTTCTAAAGCTAGTGCGATTTGAAGTTTTTCATCAATGTCCATAGACGCGCCAGGACTTTGTTCTCCATCTCTTAGGGTAGTATCAAAAATGATTAATTTTTTATCTTTCATGAGTGTTAATTGGTAAATTGATAAATTTTACTAAAGTTATTTAGACAACTTCAGCAGGTGAGTTTGTAATAGATATTTTTGCTTTATAAATATACTAATTAACATAATACAGACTTTATATTAAAAAATCTTTTTTGCAAGCAATATTAAGGGTTAGTTGGTTTTTTCTCTGACCTAAGAGTCTTCTTTTTCAAAATTCTCAAAATTAAAAGTATGGGCCCAGATAACGCATATAAGACAAAAAATGAAAGTAATACCTTGGGTGGATCAAAAGATACAAATGATAAGCCAAGAACAATTAAAAATAAGGTAATATGCGGTACTTTATGTCTTATATCAATGTCTTTAAAACTATAATAAGTAACATTACTAATCATTAATACAGACAATATTACAAGTACTGATAAGCTAAGGCCACTAACACTTGAAACTTCTATAGTAGAACTTTCTATTAGCCATGCATAACAAACTATCACTGCTGCCGCTGCTGGACTTGCTAATCCAATAAAAAACTTTTTATCTTGGACTTGAATTTTAGAATTGAATCTAGCTAACCTCAATGCTGCCGCTGCTACATAAATAAAACATGAAATCCATGCTATTTTTGACCAATGCCAACCAAACATATTAAAATTTGATAGACTCCATATATACATTAATAGAGCAGGAGCTACACCAAAACAAATCATGTCAGAAAGGCTATCATAATATGCTCCAAATGAGGTTTGAGTTTTAGTAAGCCTTGCAATACGTCCATCTAATCCGTCTAGGATCATTGCTACTATAATTGCAAAAATTGCAGTCATTATATCTCCATTGATAGATGAAATAATTGAGTAAAACCCACTGAATAATGAACCAGTAGTGATTAAGTTGGGTAATAAATATACCCCTGGCAACCTTTTTTTATCTGTCATTATTTTATTTCCTCATCAACTAACTTACTTTCTTTCATCCATGACATCATATCTCTTAATTCTTTTCCAGTTTTCTCAATCAAATGTTTCGAACCTTCTTTTCTCAATCGGTTAAATTCTGGAGATCCATTTTTAATTTCATTGACAAATTCTTTTGCAAATTTACCACTTTGTACATCTTTAAGTATAATCTTCATTTTATCTTTTACATGATCATCTATTAAGAATGGGCCTCTAGTTAGATCGCCATATTCTGCTGTATTTGATATTGAATATCTCATTTCAGTCATCCCGCCCTCATACATTAAATCAACAATAAGTTTTAATTCATTTAAGCATTCAAAATATGCCATTTCTGGCGCATATCCCGCTTCAACTAGTGTTTCAAAACCAGCTTTTACTAAAGCAGTAACTCCACCACACAATACGCTTTGCTCTCCAAATAAATCAGTTTCAGTTTCTTCCTTAAATGTAGTCTCAATAATACCAGCCCTTCCACCTCCGATAGCTGAGGCATATGATAAAGCAATATCTTTTGCCTTTCCCGAAGGATTGTTATGGATAGCAATAAGAGTTGGCACTCCTTTGTTTTGCAAGAAAGTAGATCGCACAAGATGGCCTGGGCTCTTTGGCGCTATCATTATAACATCATGTTCTGGCCCTGGCTTAATCTGATCAAAATGTATATTGAATCCATGTGCAAAACCTAAAGTAGCATTCTTTTTTAAATGTGGTTCAATAGACTCCTTATATATAGATGCCTGATATTCATCAGGAGCTAACATCATTAAGAGGTCAGCTTCTGCAGATGCTGTGGCAACATCGGTAACGTTAATCCCTGCATCTTTAACCCTGTCCATGCTTTTAGAATTCTCACGTAATCCTACACGGACATTTACACCAGACTCTTTAAGATTATTAGCGTGGGCATGTCCTTGAGACCCATAACCTATAATAGAAACATTGAGTCCCTTTATTATTGATAAATCTGCATTGTCATCATAATATACTTTCATTTTTCTATCCTTTGCTTTGGAGACTTTCAGCTCCTCTACTAATACCTAAAGTTCCTGACCTGACCATTTCAATAATTTTTATATTTCCTAGTGAATTAATAAACGCCAATATTTTTTCAGCTACACCCGTCAATTCAATTGTATATGTAGTATCACTAACATCAATTATACGCGCTCTGAATATATCAGTTAATCTTTTTAATTCATTTCTCTGTTTTTTATTACATTTAATTTTCATCAATAACATTTCTCTTTCAATGTGGGTTTCCCCTGTTAAATCTTTAACATTAACTACATCAACCAATTTTTCTAATAATCTCATTAATTTTTGTATTTTTTGTTCGTTGCAAAAAGTTACCAATGTCATCCGTGAAATAGATTCATCATTTGTAGGAGCAACATTTAAGCAATGTATATTGTAGCCTCGTGCTGAAAATAGTCCAGCAATCCTTGACAATGAACCAAATTCATTTTCAACCAACAAAGAAAGAATATGTCTTTTTTCTTCCATAATTAAGCTAACTCCGTATCACTGCCTGTAGGAGAAAGATGCATCTCATGATGTCCTTTCCCACTTTGAATCATAGGGTAAACATTCTCAGCTTGATCAGTGATAACATCAATAAAAACTAATTTATCTTTTTTGCTCAAAGCTGATTTCATCATTGGTTCTAAGTCATCTGGCTTCTCAATTGTTATTCCTTCATGCCCAAAACTACTTGCTAGTTTAGCAAAATCAGGCAAAGCATCCATATAAGACATTGCATATCTTCCTTCATAAAAGAATTCTTGCCATTGCCGAACCATGCCCATATACCTATTATTTAAATTCACTATTTTTAATGGCAATCTGTATTGAAGACAGGTAGATAATTCTTGAATACACATCAAAATACTTGCCTCACCAGTTATACAAATTACACTTGATTTGGGATGAGCAAATTGGACTCCCATTGCAGCAGGTAGTCCAAACCCCATTGTTCCTAGTCCACCAGAATTAATCCACCTATTTGGTTTATCAAATTTATAGTATTGAGCTGCCCACATTTGATGTTGTCCCACATCTGACGTGATATACGCATCACCCTTTGTTAATTCATATAATTTTTCAATTACCAATTGAGGTTTTATTATTTTATTTGATTTTTTATAATTTAAACACTTTTTCTGTCTCCACTTATTAATTTGGTTCCACCATTTTTTTATTTTGTTAACTTTTATATTTTTCTTTTTTAAATCAATAGCTTTATTCAAATCATTTAAAACTTTAGATGTCTGTCCAACAAGTGATAAATCAACTTCAATAATTTTAGATATTGATGATGGATCAACATCAATGTGTATAATTTTTGCAGATGGGCAAAATTTAGTAGTATCACCTGTTACTCTATCATCAAATCTTGCGCCTATAGCAAGCAAAACATCACATTCATGCATTGCCATATTTGCTTCATAGGTTCCATGCATCCCCAGCATGCCTAGAAAGTTTTCATCAGAACCTGGGTATCCCCCAAGGCCCATCAATGTATTTGTTATTGGAAACTTAAGCTTCTTTACTAGTGTTTTAAGCTGGTTATGTGCTTTGCCCAAAATTACACCTCCACCAGTATAAATCATTGGTTTGCTTGCATCACAGATTAATTTTGCAGCCTCAGTTATTTTATTTTTGTTGTCAGATTTTATTGGCTTATAAGATCTAAGCTTGATTTTTTTTGGATATTCAAAGGGTATCTTTATTTTTGGATCTGTTAAATCTTTTGGAACATCAATAAGAACAGGTCCTGGTCTTCCAGTCGTTGCAATCATGAAAGCCTTTTTAAATACTTCAGGAATGGACTCTCTGGTGTCTACTAAAAAATTATGTTTTGTAACAGGTCTTGTAATTCCAGTTGCATCAGCTTCCTGAAAAGCATCACTTCCTACGTATGCCCTTGAAACTTGACCAGAAATAACAATCATTGGTATGGAGTCCATATGAGCTGTAGCAAGTCCGGTTACACAATTAGTGATTCCTGGGCCAGATGTTACAAGTACGATGCCTGGTTTCCCGCATGCTCTAGCATAACCATCAGCAGCATGTGTAGCCCCTTGTTCATGTCTTACAAGTATATGTTTTATTTTCTTATTCGCAAATAAAGCATCATATATGTGTAAGACTGCACCACCAGGATACCCAAAAATATATTCTACGCCCTCTTTTTTTAGGCACTCAATTATAATCTCAGAACCACTTAATTTCACAGCATAACTCCAATTATTTCAGATACATAATACATCTTTTTCATCTATTGAGCACTTGTTATCTAATCATTTTCAAGCAAAATATTACTAGTCGATAAACAGCAAATAATTATCAAAATTACCAAAAGTATAAAAAAACATGGTTTTAAAAGTTTCTGATGAAATTGACTGAATTGAGTATTTATTTTTCCACCATTTATTATTATTAGCAGCAGCTACCGGAAAAATAAAATCAATACTTTTTTCAGGCAATAGTTTTTTAAAAATTAAATTGGCCCTATAAACATGATATTTATCAGTAACAACTAGCAAATTATTTAAATTATCATAGGGTGTAGCAGACAAAGAGAGTGCCTCATCAAAAGTACTTCTATTGTCATTTCCAAAAAGATTAATTAAGTCTTTTGGGACTTTATTTTTAATTAAGATCTGAAAATAAATTTCATATGTCATCTGTTTTGTATCTGATTCTAAATAATTTCTAACAAGCTTTTTTTCTTTACTTAATAAAACTTTTTTAGATTTTCCATCTATAAACAACTTACTACCAAACTCTGCTCTTGCAGGATTTCCAGATAAAATAATAATCGCATCATAGTTAGGTGCCAATTTGACCTGAATTGGATTAGCTATCTGAATCATTAAATATATTGTTTGAAAAGTTATTAGTATGGCTATTATTCCAACTATAGCCAATAGTTTGTCTATTTTAAATTTCACAGAAATTTTAAACTTTTTTCAATAGAAAATAAAACTTGTTGTCCTTTTCACTACTGTCTAAAAGTTGATTGCCTGTTTGTTTTGCAAATGATACAAAATCTTGCACTGCTCCAGGATCAGTAGATATGACATGCAATATTTGTCCAGTTTCCATTAAATTAATTTCTTTTTTTGCTTTAATTATTGGCAAAGGACAATTTAGGCCGCTTGTGTCAAGTTCTTTATCATATTCACTCATTTCTACTCCAAATAAGTTATAATATTTAACAGGTTTAAGTACCTATATTAATACATTTAGAAGTTTTAATATAGTTATCTATGATATATATTTTATGAAGGCTTTAACAATCTTACTACTAATGTTGGTTGTGTTTTTTTCATCTAAATCTTTGCAAGGGCAAGAAAACACAGCTCCTCACCTAGGTGACCCTTATGCTGATGTGTTGTCTCTAGAGGAAGAAAGCATCTATGGCTTTTCATCATATACAAATTTACAAAAACACAACTTGATAATTAATGATCCTCTTGTTCAATCTTATATAAAGTACTTAGGTAATCTATTGACAAGGAATACGCTTGATACAAAAAGAAATTATACTTTTTTTATAACAAAATCTAATTCCGTTAATGCGTTTGCCCTTCCAGGTGGATACATCGGTATAAACTCAGGGCTCATTAGATTAACACAAAACGAACATCAGCTTGCAGGGGTTGTTGCTCATGAAATTGCGCATGTACGACTCAGACATGCTGCAGAAATGGTTGCTAATACTGCAAGAACATCGTTGCCGGCATATTTGGGTATGGTAATAGGTATTTTTTCTGGAAACCCTCAAGCTGCTATGGCAATAATGCAATCTGGTATAGGTATCTCGGTGCAAATGAGTGTCAATTTAATTCGAGATAATGAAATTGATTCAGATGAATTTGCAGTTAATCTTTTTAACAAAGCAAATTTTGATGTAATGGAAATGGCTGCTTTTTTTGAAGTAATGCAATCATCTACATCTCAACTCAATCCACAATTTGCTTACTTTTATACTCATCCCCTTTATGAAAATAGAATTGCTAGAATAAAATCAAGAGCTATTAAGAAGCATAATTTAAGAGATAAGTTAAATCATGATTATATGTTTGTTAAAAATATTTTAGAGGTTTCTGCAATAAAAAATATAAATTCAGTTATTAATACTACTAAAAAAGATGGTTTGTATAATTTCCATAAATTGTCACTCTTATATAAAAAAAAATCTGATTACAAAACTGCAAAAGATTTGATAAAACCATTCTATGAGAAAAATAGAGAGAATATATATTTAGCTGTTCTTTATGCTGAATTATTAAATAATACTAATAATTCTAATGAAGCTATAAAGATTTTAAAAGACTTAAAGGATATTTATCCATTTAATTCATCAATATCATTCTATTTGGCTGAAACTTTAATTAAGAATAATTTGAATCTTGATTATGCATCTAAAATACTTATAACTATTGAAAATTCTCATAAATATAACCC
This sequence comes from Gammaproteobacteria bacterium, assembly GCA_002701705.1. Lineage (GTDB taxonomy): Bacteria > Pseudomonadota > Gammaproteobacteria. Next base: position 1,264 of record NZWU01000036.1, on the reverse strand, counting down.
TAATTATTTAAGATTAATGTCAAGAATGTTTGTTCTTAAAGAAGATATTTTTAATTCAAAAATTTACCTTTCAGAATATCATCTTTTATTAGATAACTTGAATTTAGCCGTGCAAGTTCTTAATGATGGAATTCAATCAAAAAGACTTAATAGTAATGAAGTTGCTGTTCTCCAAAAAAAGAAGAAACAGATAATTTGTAAATACCGAAGGCCACTTGAACCTATTTTTGGTGAAAAAACTTGCAATTAAAGTAGTTTTTTTATGTCTTCATCAGTACTATAATGTATCTATTAAACAAAAGTATGAAAATGTTTATTTATCTTACATTGCTGGTTTTTTTAGGAATAAGTTCCCAGGTAATGGCTGATGCAATCAAAGAAGGTAAAACACTTACTTTTGAAAGAAAAAAAGGGAATTGTCTTGCATGCCATCAAATTGAAGATGGTGAACTAGCTGGAACTGCTGGGCCTCCATTAATAGCCATGAAAGCAAGATTTCCTGACAAGAAAGATATTTTTGATAAAATATGGGATGCTACTAAAAACGATCCTCATTCTTTTATGCCGCCATTTGGAAAACATGGGATTTTAACGAAAGATGAAATTAATTTGATAGTAGAATATCTTTATACTCTATGAGGTATTATTATGAATAGAAGAAATTTTCTGTATAAAACACTTCTTACAACGGCAGTTTTAGGGACAACTGCGGGTATTTTGATTACACCAAGACGTGTTTATGCTGCATGGCCTAAGGTAGCTTTTGATAAAAAAGATTTGTCTGACGCAATTAAAAGTATATATGGTGAATCAAATTTAGTTGAATCTACTAAAGTAGAATTGAAAGCCCCAGATATAGCTGAAAATGGCGCAATAGTTCCAATTAATGTTAAAACTAAATTAAAAAATGTTGAATCAATTATGATCTTTGTTGAACATAATCCTCAGCCCCTGTCGAGTGGATATATGTTAACCTCTCTCTCGGAACCAAAAATTGGAACAAGAATTAAAATGGGAAAAACCTCAAAAATAGTTGCTACTATAAAAAGTGATGGCAAAGTTTACAGTGCATCAAAAGAGGTTAAAGTAACAATTGGTGGTTGTGGCGGATAATAAAGGTATAAAAAATGAGTACAATAAAAATTAGAGCAAGAGAAAATAATGGATCTGTCACTGTTAAGGCACTTATAAAACATCCTATGGAAACCGGCCAAAGAAAAAATAGAAAAACTGGTGATTTAATCCCTTCTCAGTATATACAAGA
>NZWU01000035.1 GCA_002701705.1 Gammaproteobacteria bacterium | reverse complement strand
TTAAAGAAGAAACTGCTAAACCAGAAGAAACTGTAGAAACTGTTAAAGAAGAAACTGCTAAACCAGAAGAAACTGCAGAAACCAAACCAAAAAAGACTGCAGAAGCCAAACCAAAAAAGACTGCAAAAGCTAAATCAGATAACAAACAAGAAAAATCTGCAGATAAAAAATAACGCACATCAATGCCAAATAAAGACTATATTGTCGTTGGTAAAATACTTAATACACATGGAATCAAAGGTTGGTTGATTATAAAGTCATATACTCACCCAATAGAAAATATTTTTGAGTATGATTTATCTATAAATAGTTCTGATGGTTTTCAAGAATTAGAAATTGATGAATATAGAATTCTGCCAAAAAAAGTAATAATAAAAATAAAATCTATAGAGACAATCAATGATACTGAACGATATATCAATCAGGAAATCTTTGTTTCAAAACAAGATTTGCCTGTCACAGATAAAAATGAATATTATTGGCACCAATTAATTGGTAGAGAAGTTTTCAATGAGAATAAAAAAAGAATAGGTTTGGTAAAATCAATTTTCCCAACAAAATCAAATGATGTGCTTGTTGTAGAGTGTTCTTCAAATGATAAAAAAAATGAAGAAATTTTGATACCCTTTATTAAAGATTACGTCTTGCAGGTCTCCGACAAAGAAGACATTATAATAGTGAAGTGGGAAAATGAATTTTAATGTTATAACAATATTCCCAGAATTTATTGATGGGTTTAGAGAGACTGGCTTTATTAAGAGGGCTATTGGAAAAAATATTATCTCTATTAATGTTATTAATTTAAGGAATTTCTCTACTGACAAGCATAAAAGGGTTGATGATAGGCCATATGGTGGAGGCCCTGGTATGGTGCTACAATATGAACCAATAAAAAAGGCTTTATTATCATTAAATCCAGATTTTAAAAATGATAATAAAGTTATCTATTTGTCACCACAAGGTAAAACGCTTAATCAAAAAAAACTAAACTCATTATCTTCGTTGAAAAATATAACTTTGCTTTGCGGAAGATATGAAGGTGTAGATCAGAGGGTTCTTAATGATTTTGTTGATGAGGAGATTTCATTAGGAGATTATGTAATATCAGGGGGTGAAATCCCAAGCATGGTAATTATGGAAGGTGTTTGCCGTTTAATTTCAGGGACGATAGATGATGAGGAATCAGTTAAACAAGAATCATTTCAAAATAACCTATTAGATCATCCTCATTTTACACGACCAGAAATTATTGATGATAAAAAAGTTCCTGAGGTTTTACTAAAAGGAAATCATTTGGAGATTAATCAATGGAGAAGGAAACAAGCTCTTGGCATGACATGGAAAAAAAGACCAGAGTTATTAAAACAGGTGAAACTTTCAAAGGAAGATGATAAACTCCTCAATGATTATATATCTGAGTCTAAGAAAAGGTAAACATGAACAAGATTATCGACAAAATTGAATCAACTCAAATCAAAAAATATGCTAGCTTCTCAAGCGGTGATACAGTTGAGGTTTTGGTAAAGGTAAAAGAAGGCAAACGAGAAAGATTACAATCCTTTGAGGGGGTTGTTATAGCTAAAAAAAATAGGGGCCTTAATTCATCATTTACTGTAAGAAAAATTTCTTATGGAGAAGGAGTTGAAAGAGTCTTTCAACTTCACAGTAAAATTATTTCTGATATTAAATTAAAAAGAAAAGGCAGTGTAAGAAGAGCAAAACTGTACTATTTAAGAGAAAGGTCTGGAAAGTCTGCTAGAATTAAAGAAAAAGTAAACTAAAGTTACCCATTCAAGAAGTTTGAATATAGTATATATAGCCTTAGGTAGTAATCAAAATAATCCTGTTTACCATATACTCAAAGGGATGAAACAGATTAATCATTTAAATCATACTCATATAATTAAAAAATCATCTCTATATAGTAGCAAACCTCTTGGACCAAAAAACCAACCAGATTATATCAATGCAGTCATCAAAATCCAAACTGCTCTAGAACCTGAAGAGCTTCTTAACTCACTTCAAAAAATTGAGGATATACATCATAGACAGAGAATAAAAAAATGGGGACCAAGAACATTGGATCTTGATATCCTTATTTATAATAATTTAGAAATTAATAGTAAGAGACTAACCATACCACACCCTGAAATGACGAATAGAGAGTTTGTCTTAATTCCATTATTTGAAATCACTAATCATAGATTTAATATTCCAAAATTTGGAAAATTGGTTCATTATTTAAAGAGAAACTTATAAACTCTGTATCATGTATCATAAAGAGAAGTTTATAGTTGTTGAAGGACCTATTGGAGTTGGAAAAACCACATTAGCTACAAAACTGTCAAAGACGTTTAATTGTAAATCAATGCTTGAGAATTTTTCTGAAAACCCATTTCTTAGTCAATTTTATCAAAATCAAGTACAATATGCTTTTTCAACGCAGCTATATTTTTTGTTAAAACGTTCTCAACAATATATTGATTATAAACTTAGTGAGGATAGCAAAGCAGGTATAATTTCTGACTATTTTTTGGGGAAAGATGAATTGTTCGCAGAAGTAACATTAAATAAGCAAGAACTAGAGTTATATAGAACAGTTTATAATATGTTAAAATTGAAACTGCCCAAACCAGACTTAATCATTTACCTACAAGCTCCCGTAGAAAAGTTAATAGATAGGATTAAATCTAGAGCTATTGATTATGAACAGGGAATTTCACGGGATTATCTAAATTCTATAATTGATGCCTACACTAATTATTTCCATACTTATAATGAATCACCATTACTGATAATTAATACAGCAAATGTGAATATTAATAAATCACATGACTATAAAATATTGATTGATGAAATTAGCAAAAATATTAAAGGTAAAAAATACTTTAACCCAACTATCCCAAATGATTAACCCCTATGTCAAAGATCACATTAAAAAAAATCTATTCAATGAAAAAAAAGCATATAGGGATTGCATGCCTAACTGCTTACGATGCTAGTTTTGCTAAATATATTGATGATTGTGGTATAGATATTATTTTAATTGGTGATTCACTTGGAGTGGTTGTACAGGGACATGTTAATACGCATGATGTAACTCAATCTGATATTGAATATCACACAGGACTAGTAAGCAGAGGTAATAAAAATGCTTATCTGATATCTGATATGCCAATCAATACATATAATACACCAAAACAAGCTCTCAAGAATGCAAAGAGATTAATAAGGAATTGTGGAGCTCATATGGTTAAATTAGAAACTGATGTCACTCATTTGAAAACTATAGAACTTTTAACCCAAGAAAAAATACCTGTCTGTGCTCATATAGGTATCAAGCCTCAAAGGATCATTTCTAATTCTGAATATAGAAAGCAAGGAAAAACAATTGAAACTAAAAATAATATTTTAAATGAAGCTAATCTTATTGAAAAAGCTGGAGCTAAATTACTGATTGTTGAATGCATTGATAAGACACTCGCTAATACTATTTCTAAAAAATTATCAATCCCAGTCATAGGTATAGCATCAGGAAAAAAATGTGATGGACAAATATTAGTACTCTATGATTTACTTAATATAAGTTTTAGCGGAGTACCTAAATTTGTCGATAAAAGTTTTTTCCAAATAAAAGATATTCATAAAAGGATAAAATCTTTTATTAAAAAAACAAAAAATAATTCTAGGGTATAGACAATTGGATATTATCACTACCTCAGCAAAAATGGCTGAATATATTACTAATCTCAAAAAACAAAAATGTAAAATTTCGTATGTTCCAACAATGGGAGACTTGCATGATGGACATATTTCCCTTATACAAAGCGCAAAAAAAGAAAAGTCCAAAACAATAGTTTCAATTTTTGTTAACCCTTTGCAATTTAATGATAAAAGTGATTATGAAAATTATCCTGTTACAACTGAAAAAGATTTAGAAAAATTAATAGTAAATAATGTGGATTGTTTATTTTTACCGGCTAAAAACAATATATTAGATAATTTAGAAGAATATAAAATTAATAAGTTACCAGATTTTCTTAATTGTCTCTGTGGAAAATTTAGACCTAATCATTTTGAAGGAGTATATAGTATTGTCAGAAAACTATTTGATTTAGTAAATCCAGATTATGTCTATTTTGGAGAAAAAGATTACCAGCAAGCATTACTAATTAAGCACATTATAAAAAATTCATATAATAATAAAATTAATCTTATTATATGTGAAACTATTAGGGATGAATTTGGACTAGCGATGAGTTCAAGGAACAATAGATTATCAAATCAACAGAAAAAAATTGCAAGTAATATAATCAAAGAGTTGATGAAAATAAGAACAAAAATACATAATGAAGGAGTTAGCTTATTTAATGACTTACGCAAAGAAGCTATAAAGGTTTTAGAAGAATTTGGTATGAGAGTTGAATATTTAGAATTGCTTACCTCTGAAAAATTAGATAAGAGTGAAGATAAAAATAATAATTATATGATATTCATTGCTGTGTACTTATCAGATGTAAGATTAATTGATAATCTTAAAATTTAATCTTTTGAATTTATTTTTTTAATAGTATTATATATTAATTATGATAAGAACATTTCTTTATGGGAAAATACATAAGGCTACAGTCACCGATGCCCGTGTTGAATATGAGGGATCTTGTGAAATTGATATATCTTTACTTAACGCTTGTGGGATTAAACCATATGAAAAGATTGATCTTTATAACATTACTAATGGTGAAAGATTATCCACATATGCTATTCCTGGCAGAGCAGAATCAGGAATTATTTGTGTAAACGGGGCTGCCTGTCATAAAATTAATGTTCAAGATCAGATAATCATATGCTCATATTGCCAATTACAGGCTGAAGAGATTATGAACCATAAACCAACCATCATTTATGTTGATGATGGGAACAAAATAATAGAAAAAGCAAATTACGGCAGCATTAATTTAGCTAATGAAGGCAATAAAAAAAGATGAATGTACTATTAAATATAAATGATATTGGCGGAGTTATTACAAAAGAAGACGACCGTTATGTTGTTAAAGATAACACATTGCTAAAAGACTTAGTTGTTAGTAGCACAAATCTGAATCCGATGAAAAGTACTACTGGACACAAACATAAAGGACAAGAAGAAGTTTATTTCTTTGTAAAAGGAAGTGGTAAAATGGAATTAGATAATAGAGAAATTAATGTAGGCGAGGGTGACACCGTGCTTATTGAAGACGGAGTATTTCATAGGGTGCATGCTGGATCAGAGGGTTGCTACTTTGTATGTGTCTTTCAAGGTAAAAGGACTGTCTAGGTAATAATTTTCTTCAAACTATTCAATCTTTCATAAAGCTTTTGAGCATTACTATCAATAATGGTTATATGCCCTAATTTTCTTTTTTCTCTTTCATTTTTACCATAATCATAAAAATAAGTATTGGCATCAAGATTCAGTTCATCTTTTTTAGGCATTTTAGATATTAAATTTATCATTGCAGCATGTCCATTAGTTTGTATATTTTCTATACTCATACCAGAAATAGCTCTGATATGAGCTTCAAATTGACTAATATTTGTTCCTTGAATTGTCCAGTGTCCTGAATTATGTACTCTTGGCGCCATTTCATTTGCTAATAGCTGGCTGTCTTTATTTATAAAAAATTCTATTACTAAAACTCCTACATAGTTAATGAGTTTTGTTATTTGTTTGTGGATAGTTTCTGCTTGCTTTTGTAATTCAAGATTTTCATAAGGAGCTATACTATAACTGAGAATTCCATCTCTATGAAAATTTTCCACAAGAGGGTAAAAATATGTTTCTCCTGATTGCAGTTTGACACCAATTAAAGATACCTCGGTTAAGAAATCTACTTTTTCTTCAAGAATTGATGGAACACAACCAATATCATTCCAGATGTTTTTTGAAGTTTTATTATTTATAATAATTTGATTTTTTCCATCATATCCTAATCTTCTTGATTTTAATATTGAGTCTGGACCAAATTCTTTTATAGCATTTTTTAGATCATTCTCGCAATCAATGGGGCAGAATTTAGTAGTAGGAATATTATTTTCTACAAAAAGTGTTTTTTCACTCAATCTATCTTGACAGATTTCTACTGATTTTGAGTTTGGAAATACTGGTATATATTTTTCAAGATGTTTAAGTGCACTTGATGAAACATTTTCAAAATCAATAGTTGCAATATCACATTCTTCAGCAAGTAATTTTAGAGCTTTTGAATCAGTATACTCAGCTTTTATGCATCTTGCATATTTAGATGCAGGTGGATTATTTGTTGGGTCGACAACTATGAATTCAATATCATATTTCTTGCCAGCAGACTCAGCCATCATCATTGCTAGTTGTCCGCCGCCAAGAATTCCTATCTGCATTTTATTTTCTTGGATCTCCAATAGCCAATACAGAGCGTGTTTGTCGGGACCTATATTTTTTGAGCTGTTGTTTAATTACTGGATATTTATTACTCAATATACTGGCAGCTAATAAAGCAGAGTTTATAGCTCCACTTTTACCAATTGCCACAGTACCTACTGGTACCCCGGAAGGCATTTGAATTATCGACAGCAATGAATCTACCCCATCAAGGCTTTTTGTTTTAATAGGTACTCCAATTACAGGAAGAGTAGTTTTTGATGAAGTCATTCCTGGTAAGTGGGCTGAACCACCAGCTCCCGCAATGATTACTTCTATACCTCTCGATTCAGCAGCAGATGCATATTTATATAATAAATCAGGTGTACGATGAGCCGAGACTACCTTTGTTTCATATTTTATTTTAAGTTTATCTAGAACATCAGCCGCATGTTTCATGATTGGCCAATCAGATTTAGATCCCATTATCACACCTATTAGACAGGTGACTTTTTTCATATAGAGATTGTATCAGCATAAAATGTTTCTTAACAATACTTATTATGTTTTTATTGGTTAAATTGTATTAGTTTCTATATAATCTTAATAATTAATAGGACTTAAAAATTTTGATATGATTGTTGTAACAGGTGGTGCTGGTTTTATAGGAAGCAATTTAGTTGATGCTCTAAATAAAAATAATTTCAATGAAGTATTAATAGTTGAAGAATTAGATAGTCACAAAGAAAAATTTAGCAACCTAAAAGATTTAAAGTATACTGATTGTGTAAGCAAAGAATCTTTTCTTGATGAAATCAAAAACTCTAATAAATCTTTTGTAAAGAATATTNATTATATTTTCCATCTTGGTGCATGNTCAAAAACAACTGAAAAGGATAGGGACTATGTCATATCTACAAATTTTATATATTCTAAAAAAATACTTGAGTTTTGTGCCAACTCTCAGATTAATTTAACTTATGCTTCATCTGCATCAGTTTATGGTTCGGGGACCAACTTTAAAGAGAATCCANAAAATGAATCCTTTATGAACTATTATGCAGAATCTAAATTAATGTTTGATCAATATTTTAGGGAGAACCAATCAAAAATACAATCCCAAGTAGTTGGTCTTAGATACTTCAATGTTTTTGGTCCAAGAGAACACCACAAAAAAGTTATGTCTAGTGTAATTTTTCATTTTTTCAAACAAATGGAGAATGAAAATAAAATCAAATTATTTAAAGGTAGTCATGGATACAATGATGGAGAACAAAGAAGAGACTTCATTTTTGTGAAGGATACTATTGATGTGAAGCTGTGGTTTATGAATAATACAAATATATCAGGCATTTATAATGTTGGAACAGGCAAAAGTAGGACGTTTAATGATGTCGCGTCTGCTGTAATTTCTTATTTTAAAAATGGTGAAATCGAATATATAGATTTTCCTCCTGATTTAAAAAANCAATACCAGTCTTTTACAGAAGCAGATATAACAAATTTAAGAACAGTCGGCTATAAGGAAAAATTTACCAATCTTGAAAATGGANTTTTACAATATTTAGATTGGCTTTCTAATCAAAACGTATGAAACCTTGTAAAAAAATTTTGGTAATTGTCCCTTCCTGGATTGGCGACTTAATAATATCTCAATCATTTTTTAAACAACTTAAATTGCAAAACCAAAATAGCACTATTGATGTAGTGATTAGAAGTAACTTGATTACTATTGCAGACATGATGCCTGAGATTGATAAAAAATTTATATTAGATGTTTCTCATGGTTCACTTGGTTTTATAAAAAGATATAGACTTTCAAAAGAATTAAAAAAATATTCATATAATGAGGCTTATATATTAACAAATAGTTTTAAATCAGCAATCATACCATGGCTGGCTAGTATACCCATTAGAATAGGATATNTTGGTGAAATGAGATATGGTTTAATTAATAAAATATTTTCAGAAAAAAAATTTGAGCTACCTATGGTTAATAGATTTTTGAAACTTATTGATTCAGTTTACCAAGAAGAATTAGCACCCGAATTAAAATTGGACACAGTCAAACATCAAGAAATCAATCAGAAATTTAAAATTAATAAGAATGATAAAAATGTTTTTCTTTGTCCAGATGCTGAATATGGTGAAGCAAAAAGATGGCCTATCAAAAAATGGTGTGAACTTGCTAATAAATTAAATGAAATGAAATATAGAATATATTTTTTGGGTAAATGCGATAAAATAAATTCCCACATTAATGATATATCTAGCAAATCATCTAGTATCGTTTNGCTGATTAATAAAACTACCGTAGAGGAAGCTACATATTTATTGGCTTCATCAAGTTTGGTCATTTCTAATGACTCAGGCCTGATGCATATAGCTTCATCAGTAAATACCAAAGTAATAGCTATTTTTGGATCTTCATCACCAAAATATACTCCACCATTATCAAAAGAGGGATACAGCAAAATTGCTTATTCTAATTTATCATGTAGNCCGTGTTTCCAAAGGACATGTCCNTTAGGGCATTTGAATTGCCTCAACTCAATAAGTACAGAAGAAATCTTGATGAAAGCTGATAATTTTTTATGAATAGTTTAGGAATTTTTGAATTTCTAAAAGAACCTTTTTTTTATTTATTGAAATACTCTTTCTATCTCCACCAATATCACTAAATTCAATTCTATTATCAAAATCATTTATGGTTTGCCATCGTAATTGTGTAGATGATTTTTTTCTTGGATAAAAAGCTATTGTTCTTTTGTTAATTGCGCCAGCAATATGAAGCGGACCAGTAGACCCAGAACAAAAAATATCGCAAGCATTAATATTATATAACAATTCTTCAATATTTCCTGTTGGTTTAATAAGATGAAAATTAACCGTATTATCTAATAGCGATGCAAGTGTATCAGCAGAAGATTGTTCTTTTTTTGAAAAATGAATTATAAAATTATAATTGTCAAATCTTCGTAAACCATTACAAATATCAGCATAATCTTCTAATGGAATATTCTTAGATGAACCTCCAGACCCAGGATGAATAAAAATAATTTTTTTTTCAGGATTAATATTATATTGATTATTAAATTCATGCTTAGAGGATAGTTTCTTTTTTGGGTCTAAGGTTAAATATGGGGCGCCATCCATGTCTTGGAGCTCTTCATCACCAAATATTTCTAAAAATTCAAAAATAAGATCTGTATTATATTCATGCTCAGGTTTCTTGGATTCCGATCTTCTTTGCTTTAATTTATAATTATAAAAAATTTGAGCTAATTTTGTTGCTGGGGCCAATCTAATTGGTATTCCTGAACTTTTTAAAACATATCCAATTCTGAAGGTTGAAAAAAACGATATAGATGCATCAAATTTTTCATCTTTAATTATTTTCTTTAGACTAAATANGTTTTGATCTAAAATAAAATCATCAATNGACGGACAAAGTTNAGCTAGNGGCCAAAATTCTTTATTGATTAAACATGTAATTTTAGCTTCTGGCAGATTTTTTTTTAAATAAGACAGGGCAGGCCATGTCAACATAAAATCTCCTAACTTATCATTCCTTACAACGAGAATGTTTTTAATCTTTTGTTTCATATATTATTTTAATTGCAATTTAAAATATTCTATTGTTTCTTTTAAGCCATCATCAATGTCGACCTTAGGATTCCAATTAAGAATTTTTTTTGCTTCACTGATATCAGGTTTTCTCCTAATAGGATCATCTAATGGTAAATCTCTATTGATAATTTTAGATTTAGAGTCGGTAAGTTTAATAATTTTTTTTGCTAAATCTAAAATTTTTAATTCAGTTGGATTTCCAAGATTTATTGGCCCTATGTTTTCTTTTGCTGAATTCATCATTTTT
>NZWU01000034.1 GCA_002701705.1 Gammaproteobacteria bacterium | reverse complement strand
TGCAATTCGTCAAATGATAAGTATAATGAGAAGTTGTGATTAAAGGCATTGGAATAGATTTAGTAAAAAATAGTAGAATTGAGCTTCTATATAAGAAACATAAGGAATCTTTTGCGCAAAAAATACTGTCTAAAGAAGAGTTAACTCAATACCACAACGCTGATTCTCCTGTAACTTTTTTGTCTAAACGTTTTGCATCCAAAGAAGCTTTCTCAAAAGCAATAGGAACAGGATTATATCGAGATGGCCTTTATCCATCATATTTAACTATCAGGCATGATAAATTTGGTAAACCAATTTTTTTGGTTGATAGTAATCTTTCAAAGTTTTTGACTAGGGTAAGTGCAAAGACTGTTTATTTATCACTAACAGACACAGATGAACTAACTGCAGCTGTCGTAATAATTGAATAGTTATGAGTTTTAAAACAATAGAAGACTTAGTTGGAAACACACCGTTAGTTGAAATTTCCTCACCCAATAATAAAAATAACATCTTTGCTAAATTAGAGGGAAATAATCCAGGTGGTTCGGTGAAAGATCGTCCTGCAATGAGAATGATTTCTGATGCTGAGAAAAATGGAACTATAAAAAAAGGGGATACTCTTATTGAAGCAACTAGTGGAAATACTGGCATAGCTTTATCAATGGCTGCTGCTATTAAGGGTTATAAAATGATTATCATCATGCCTGAAACAGCTTCTGATGAACGAATAAAGACTATGAAAGTATATGGGTCAAAAGTAATTTTAGTTGATAAAGAAAAAGATATGGAGGGAGCTAGAGATTTAGCTAACAAAATGCGTGATAATAATGAAGGAATAGTATTGGATCAATTTTCAAACCCATCAAACTATTTTTCGCATTTTGATACTACTGGTCCAGAAATTTGGAAACAAACAGATGGCAAAATCACTCACTTTGTATCAGCAATGGGAACAACCGGTACAATTACGGGAGTATCTCTTTTTTTAAAAGAGAAAAGTGAGGATATTAAAATAATTGGTGTCCAACCTAAAGATGGCGCACGAATCCCTGGTATCAGACGTTGGAAGGAAGGTTATCTTCCTCCAATTTTTAAAAATGCGATAGTTGATGAAATTATTGATATTAGCCAGGAAGATGCAGAAAAAACTACCATACAACTCACAAAAGAATCTGGACTTTTCTGCGGAATATCTTCAGGAGCAAATATATTTATTGCAAGACAGATCGCAAACAAAATTGAAAACGCATGTATTGTGACCATTATATGTGACAGAGGAGATAGATACTTATCAAAAATATCGGCTACATAAGTAAGGAATTACTATTTAATTGGTATTAATAAACTTTTTCCAGCAGTAAGATATCTAGAGTTTTTTAATGAATTAGTTTTTACTAGATCTTTTTTTTCTATACCAAACCCATTAGATAGCATGACAGCGGTATCACCTGAATTTACTACATACCTTAATTTTATTTTTTTTGTTGGTGAGAGTATGGGAGTCTTCATTATAATCTTAATTTGTTGACCTACTTTAAGTTTTGTTTTCTTAGTTGCGTTATTCCATCTTAGAAGTTTACTTAGTCTTACGTTGTAAAATTTTGCAATTTTATACCAGTTATCATAGCGCTTGATAGTGTGTTTGTATGTGAAGGATTTATTTGAAATAAAGTATTTTTTTGAATTTACTGTTATGTATTCAACATCAGGCTTAGTTGTGTCTATAGGTAGTTTAAGTTTTTTTCCAGCAATTATTAAATCTGACTTCAAATTATTTAACTTCATTAATGATTTAATTGAAACGTTATATAATCTTGAAATTGAGTAAAGACTATCACCTTTTGTAATTAAGTGCATTTTTTGTGTAAAAATATGTTTAGTTATCTCTTTATACTTTTTAAAGAAGTTCTTATTTTTACCCTTTGGTAAGATAATTTTATTTTGCATTTCTGGAAGCAATAACCATGTACTAAAACCAGGATTTAAGTTATATAATTTATCCTGACTTACGTTGGTTAGAATCGAAAGTGTATAAAAATCTATTGGGTATTGAATTCTAGCAAATGACGTCATAGGTTTATTTTTTATTGGAGGTAATGTTATTCCGTATGATGAAGGATCAAGAATGATATCTCTTAATGCAATTAATTTAGGAACATATATTTCAGTTTCACGCGGTAGGTCTAGGTCCCAAAAATTTGCCGAACCAGTAAATGTATTAGATTTTTTAATGGCTCTACCAACTTTCCCAGCTCCGGTATTGTATGATGCTATCGCCAGAAACCAATCACCGCGAAAATGCCTATGCATATCAGATAGGAAATGTATTGCCGCATCTGTAGATTCTATAATGTCTCTACGACCGTCATACCACCAATTTCTTGATAGACCATACTCCTTTGCAGTTGCAGGTATAAATTGCCATATTCCAGCAGCACTTGATGGTGAGTATGCGTATGGTTGATAACCGCTTTCAATAATTGGCAATAAAGCTAATTCTAAGGGAAGGTTATTTTTTTGTAGCCTTTGAACAATATGATAAAGAAATGGCTCAGCTCTTGAAATTGATCTATATAAAAAATCTTTGTTATTTACAAACCATTTTATTTCTCTTTCAACTCTTGACGAATAAACAATATCTAAACAGAACCCATCGCGAAGATTTAGCCAAATATTTTTATAATTTTTCTTTTGTAAATTAGAGGTTTTACAACCTGAACCATCATAATCTAAAAGTGCCTGTGTACGTTTGTAACTAATAGGTTGACTACAGCTTGTAAAAAAGACAACACATAATATAATTAAAGTAGTTCGTGCAATTTTCATGGGCAATAGGCTGTAGTGACATCTTAACAAATATAAGGAGTCATTTCTAATATAAAATAAGCTATTAGTATATCGATGGATAAAAGAATAGAAAACTATAAATTGAAAGAACTCCAAAGATGGTATAGAAAATCACCTGGCCAAGTACTGAAAAAATTGATTAACGATGAGATTGCAAGATATAAAAAATCCAACCGTGGAAAAAATGCTCTATATATTGGACTTGCAGACTTTAAATTGAAGTTTAAGTCAAAATATCATCTCAGTTATCTAATATTTGATAACTTATCATTTGATAAGCATTTGGAGTCATTTAAAAAATTACCCTTCGAAGACAAATCTCATGACGACATTGTTTTAATTCATGCGCTAGACTGTACGGAAAACCCATATGAATTTATCAGAGAAATAAATCGTATAGCTACCGATGACGCATCAATAACACTGATTGGTTTTAATAAGACAAGTTTATGGGGTCTTATTAGGCCTTATATGAAGAAAGAAACTCCATGGGTATTAAACTTCCACTCACTCTACAATATAAATGAATGGTTTAAATTATTGGGCTATAAAACTACTTACAGAGAATCTATTTCTTTCTTCCCGATACTTTCTCACCGGTTTAGCAAATTAATGGAAAAAGTATCTTTTTTACAGCGTATTTTTTTTAGAAGTTTAGGTGGCATCTATTTTTGTTCATTTAAAAAAGAAGTTATTGCGACAACACCAATTAAAGTTAAATTTACCGATAAATATGTTGTTGCCCCATTTAAAAAATCTACCCTTAACAGAATTAAATGAAAACAATAGAAATGTTTACTGATGGAGCGTGTAGCGGTAATCCTGGACCAGGGGGTTGGGGTGTTGTCGTAATTGATGAGAACAAGATTATAAAGTTTAGTGGGAGAGAGTTAAGTACTACGAATAATAGAATGGAATTACAGGCAGCAATTGAAGGGATAAAAAAATCTTCAAGAAATGTTGAGATAACTTTATATACAGACTCTCTATACGTTAAAAATGGCATTACCTCTTGGATTTCTAATTGGAAAAAAAAGAATTGGATAACAAGTTCAAAGAAACCTGTCAAAAATAAAGATCAGTGGATTGAGCTGGATAAATTAAATTCAATCTATAAAATAAAATGGCGTTGGATAAAATCCCATCAGGAGTCAAATTCAAAAGAATCAGAATTTAATAATCTCGCTGATGCGCTTGCAAAAGAGGCTATTATATAAAATGAGACTAATAGTACTTGATACAGAAACTACTGGTTTAGATTTTAATGATGGACATAAAATTATTGAAATAGGTTGTGTTGAGATCATAAATCGTAAAATTACAAACAATATATATCATCAATATATACGTCCTAATAAAGTAATTGATGATAAGGCAAGAGAAATACATGGAATTACAAATGAATTTTTAGAAGATAAGCCCGTGTTCAGTGAAATTATTAATCAATTTATACAATACTTGTCTGACTCTGATTTAATAATGCATAATGCCCCATTTGATGTTGGTTTTTTAAAAAAAGAGCTTGAAAACGCAAAACATGATCCTGATTTAATTGATGGAAGAAGAAATGTATATGATACTTTGAAAATTGCACGCGATATAAATCCTGGCAAAAGAAATACGTTAGATGCGCTTTGTGACCGTTATAGTATAGATAGAGAAGCAAGGGATCGACATGGGGCACTTCTCGATGCAAGTCTTCTAGCCAATGTGTATCTTAAAATGACCATGGGCCAAACAAACATCAGTGGTTTATCAGAAACCAGCAAAGAATTACAAAGAAGTGAAACTCAGTTAATTGATAATAGAAAACAACGGGTGATATCTGCTGACAAAGAAGAAGTAGCTGACCATCAAAATTATTTTAATAAATAAAACTAATTTTTCTTTTTAAGAACTTTTTGTTTTTGTCTCTCCCATTCACGTTTTTTAATGTCTGCTCTTTTGTCATGCTGTTTCTTTCCTTTGCCTAAGGCAATTTCTAGTTTTATTATCGATCTTTTTGTATAAATTTTTGTTGGCACTATAGCTAGGCCATTTTGTTTTACTTCATTGTTTAATGAGAATATCTGTTTCTTATTTAGTAAGATTTTCCTTTCTCTTTTAGGGTCTGCTTTTGTATTCTCATTTGTTGTATTTAGTACTTTCAAATGTGAATTAATTAGATATGCCTCTTGATTACGTATAGTTATATAACTTTCAGAAATTTGACCATGACCAGATTTTAAGCTTTTGACTTCCCATCCCTCTAATACAACACCAGCTTCAACTTTTTTTATTAGAGTATACTTATAACTAGCTTTCTTATTAGCACAGAGAATATTCATTTAATTCTAACATTATGTATAATATTACATACTACCATAAACTAATTATAAATAAGGAGATTACCATAGCACAAAACGAACGAAAATCTATACATGGACAGTGGTCTTCAAAAGTATTATTTATTTTTGCTGCAACAGGATCTGCGGTAGGTCTAGGCAATATATGGAAGTTTCCATGGATGGCGGCAGAAAATGGAGGAGGTGCTTTTGTTATAGTTTATTTGGCAAGCGTTGCCCTTATTGCTTTGCCAATAATGATAGCTGAAATCCTAATTGGCAGAAGAGGAAAACAGAACCCAGTTAATAGTCTTCGCTATTTATCTAAAGAGGCAAGTCAAGTGAAGGTCTATGAAGTAGATCATGATTTAAACAGAACAAAACAAACAAAATATCAACATCATAACCAGGAAGACTATACAAATTGGGAATTGATTGGCTGGATGGGGGTAATTTCTGGAATAATTATCTTATCCTTTTATAGTGTTATTGCTGGTTGGACTATTTCATATATCTTTAAGTCCTTTTCCGGATTATTTAATCAAGTGACTATTGATGGCGCGACAAGCTTATTTAAAAAATTTACAAGTGACGCAGAAAGGCAATTAGCATGGCATACAATTTTTATGTTTATGACTTGTTATATTGTTTCTAAAGGAGTAAGAGGTGGTCTTGAAAAAGCAATAAAATTTTTAATACCAGGTCTATTTATGATTTTATTAATCCTGACTGGTTACGTAACAACACTAAGTGGATTTACTGAAGGCTTACGATATCTTTTTTTACCAGATTTAAATAAAATTACTGCCAGCGTGGTTTGGAGTGCAATGGGAATGGCATTCTTTTCATTGAGTATTGGGATGGGTGCACTTATGATTTATGGGTCTTACTTATCAAATAAATTTTCAATTTTTGAAGTTACTTCAATTGTTGCGTTTGCTGATACATTCGTAGCAATACTAGCAGGTATTATTATTTTTCCTATTGTATTTACATACCATTTAGATCCAACAACTGCTGGGCCAGGCCTAATTTTCCAGACCTTACCTATTGCTTTTGGTTCTATGCCAGGGGGAGAAACTTTTGGAACGCTTTTTTTTATTTTATTATTTTTTGCTGCTATAACTTCTGCTATATCTTTAATTGAACCTGCCGTCACCTTACTAATAGAAAATTTTCGACATACTAGAGCTGAGGCATCATTAAAAATAGGTTTTGTAACTTGGCTTGTTGGTATAGGAACAATATTTTCATTTAATTATTGGCAAGATGTAACTATTTTAGGAATGAATTTTTTTAATTTACTTGATGCTCTGACTTCAAAAGTTTTGCTACCACTTGGTGGGTTTTCAATGGCAATCTTTGTTGGGTATTTGGTTAAAAGAAGAACATCAGTCGCAGAACTTAAAATGTCTCAATCTATGTACACCATATGGAGAGTTTTAATAAGATACATAGCACCAGTTGCTGTTATGGTTATCTTCACTAATGGTTTTATGTAATTTTTATGAATTATATTAAAAAAAGAGAATCTATCAATATAGAAGTACAAACAATATTTAATTTAATAAATCAGGTCGATAAATATTCAGACTTTCTTCCTTGGTGTAAAAAATCTAAAATAATATCTGACACAAATAATGTTATGATTGGTGTGATAACAGTATCAAAAAATTTTGCTGACTGGACATTCACTACTAAAAATAATTACATAAAAAACAAAAAAATTAATTTACGATTAGTTGATGGACCTTTTAGTCATTTGAATGGTTGTTGGAATTTTTCGGAGATTGATAAAAATAATACATTAATTGATTTTAATCTTGAATATGAGTTTTCTAACAAGATGATTGAGCTTACTCTAAAGCCAGTATTTTCATCAATAATGTTGTCAATCCTTGATTCATTTATATCAGAAGCCTTTAAAATTAAAAATGAATAATAATATCACTGTTAAAATAATTTACTTAAGTGAGAAATCTAATTTTTCTGAATCTTTCACTATAAATAAAAATATGACAATTAAGATTTTTTTTGAGCAAATTAAGTTAAAAAAAATATTGCCTTCTTTCTCAAAAACTAATAATAAGGTAGGTATATATGGGCGGCTAGTTTCATATGACTATATTTTAAATGATCAGGATAGAATAGAAATTTATGACAGTATTAAAACTGACCCAAAACTTATGAGAAAAAAAATTGCTCTGACTAAAAACAAGAATAAATTACCTTGAATTCGTTATTTATAAACATAATAATGTAGATAGGGTAAGAAAAATTATGGCATCAAATTCTGAAAAACTTAAGAGTGCAGGGCTCAAAGTCACCCACCCAAGAAGTAAAATTCTTGAGATTTTTCAATCAAGTCCTGATAATCATTTTAGTGCTGATGAAATTCACTTGAAGTTAGCTAATGCGAATGAAAATGTTGGTTTAGCAACTGTATATAGAGTTCTAACTCAATTAGAACTAGCCGGCCTTATAGAAAAAAACCAATTTAATAAAACGCAGTCAAACTATGAGATAAAAAAAGAACACCATGACCATTTAATTTGTACTAGGTGTGGAAAAATTGTTGAATTTAATAATCCTGCTATTGAAAAAATGCAAGAAAAGGTTTCATCTGAGTATAACTTTCGTTTAACAACACATGTTATGACGCTCTTCGGTGAATGTTTGGATGATAAATGCCAGGAGAATAAAGATTAGTAGCTGGTTTAGAAAAAATTTACTGGTTACGGCTTACGNCCCCATTTTAGTTTCTTATTAAGTATTTTAAAATAGTTATAATCTATTGGATGCACAATTTCTAGATATTTATTGCTTTTTTTGATTTCAACAGCGCATGGGTTTTTTATGCTTAAGTTACTATGACCGTCAAAAGTAATCAAAGTGTGTTTAATTGATTTTTTTGAAATAGTTATTTTGATTTTATCATTTGAATTAATGATAATAGGTCTATGACTATATGTATGTGGAGCCACTGGGACAATACTGATGATATTGGAATTAGGGCTAACTATTGGGCAACCATTTGACATTGAATATGCAGTTGAACCAGTAGGTGTTGCAATGATAATTCCATCAGACCTTTCTGTATTAATAAGATAGTCATTTATAAAAATTTTAACCTCTATCATTTTTAATAATCCAAAATTATGGATTACTATATCATTGAGCGCATGTGATGATGTTTTTTGAGAATCAAGGCTGGTAACAACTCCATTTATTAGAGATCTTTTATCTAAGACAAATTTCCCTAATAATATATCTTTTATTTTTTTGACNACTTCTTTTTTATCTACATCAACTAAAAAACCTATTTTACCGTAATTTACACCAAGTATTGGAATAGAAAATTTATATGCAAGTTTTGAAGCAGTTAAAAAAAGACCATCGCCACCAAANACAATCATTAAGTTTGATTTTTTNATAGTGTTATCTATATTTTCATAACTTTTATCAATTGGAACAATGGAGAGTGNAATAGACTCTCTAGANAAAAAACTACACAATTTTTTAATTTCCCTATTTTTTAGGTAATTACTATGTGTTACGAGTATTATATTTTTTATTTTTTTCATTTTTTTTAAATCAGTATCNACAAATAATATATACTACAATTATTATAAATTAATTTATCATATACTCAAATGAATGACATTGCAGTAATTGTAAAAGATTTAATGGCACTATCCATTCAGAAGAAAGTTACGATTTCTACTGCAGAATCATGTACTGGAGGGTTGATTGCTAAATGTATTACTGATCAACCAGGGTCATCTAATTTTTTTAATTCATCGATTATTTCATACTCCAATGAATCTAAAGTTTCATTATTACATGTAAAATCAAGGACAATTGAAGAAAAAGGTGCTGTTTCAGAAGAAACCGTAAAAGAAATGGCGCAAGGATTGCTTCAGATTACGGGATCCTCAGTTGTAATTGCTGTCTCAGGAGTAATGGGAGCTGATATTGATCAAGGCAGTCAAGAAAATACGAGAGTTTGGTTTTGCTGGNATAATTTAGATAAATTCAAAACTCTCTACAAANGTTTGCATGGAGACAGGAGAGAGAACCGTTTAGAGACAACCAAAACTGGATTATTAGGTTTATATGATTTCATAAAAGAAATATAATTGTTAATATAATACTTAAAGAAGAAACAAGGTAGAGAGGCACCAAATAATATGGACGACACTAAGGAAAAAGCACTTCAATCAGCAATTAGTCAAATAGAAAAAGATCATGGTAAGGGAGCCTTAATGAAATTAGGCGATGGTTCTGCTTATCCTGAGATAGAATCAGTTTCTACGGGCTCCTTAACACTGGATAGTTGTCTTGGAATAGGCGGTCTACCAATGGGAAGAGTTGTTGAAATTTTTGGGCCAGAATCATCTGGCAAAACCACTATGACGCTACAGGTCATAGCTGAAACACAAAAAAAAGGTGGAACAGCAGCCTTTATCGATGCTGAACATGCATTAGACCCCAAATATGCACAAAATCTTGGTGTAAATATTGATGACTTGCTCTTATCGCAACCTGATTCAGGTGAACAGGCGCTTGAAATAGCTGATACACTTGTTAGATCTGGAGCAGTAAGTACGATAGTTATTGATTCTGTTGCAGCTCTAACGCCCAAAGCTGAAATTGATGGGGACATGGGTGACTCGCATATGGGCTTGCAAGCAAGATTAATGTCACAAGCACTACGTAAACTAGCTGCAAACATAAAAAAGTCTAATACATTACTCATTTTTATCAATCAAATTAGAATGAAAATTGGCGTCGTATTTGGGAACCCAGAAACAACGACAGGTGGAAATGCACTTAAATTCTATGCATCAGTACGCTTAGATATCAGAAGAATTGGCGCCATTAAAAAAGGTGATGAGATAATAGGCAATGAAACTAGAGTTAAAATAGTTAAAAATAAAGTTGCTCCTCCTTTTAAAACAGCTGAATTTGATATTCTTTATGGGGAGGGTGTTTCAAAAGAATCTGAATTAATTGATTTAGGAATAAAATTTAATATTGTAGANAAAGCTGGAGCATGGTTTAGTTATGGGAAAGAAAGAATTGGCCAAGGGAAGGACAATTCACGAATATTTCTTAAAGATAATCCTAAAATTGCAAAAGATATTGAATCAAAAATAAAAGGGTTTGCAAACAAAAAACCTTCAAAACCAAAAACAAATGGGGAAGGGGAATCAGAAGATACAAATAATAATGAGCATCAATCAAATTGATGAGATAAAAAATTGTATTTCACGATATCTCGGCATTAGAGAGCACTCAAAGACAGAATTATTTGATAAGCTTTTTAAAAAGAATTTTAATCAAATAGAAATAGAAGAATGTATATTGGATTTTGAGGCAAAAGGTCTTCAATCTGATGAAAGGTATGCACAGAGATATGTAGAATCTAAATATAAAATTCAAAAGGGTCCCCGCCTGATCGAATCAAACCTCGTAAAAAACGGAGTAAATAAAAAAATCATTAACGATGCTTTATTGTCATACACAAAACAAGATTGGGAAAACTCAGCAATTATTGCTCTAGAAAAAAAGACTTTTTCAAAAAAGACCTTCACCGATAAAGTTAAGGTTGAAAAACAAAAAATATTTCTTATGTCAAGAGGATTTGGTTATCACATCATTGAAAAAGCAATTAATAGATTTTGGAAATTATGAATATTAGAAATTTATTTTTAGAATATTTTATAGAAAAGAAGCATCATGTAGTTGAATCAAGCTCGCTTGTTCCTGCAAATGATAAATCTCTACTTTTTACGAATTCTGGGATGGTCCAATTCAAAGATATTTTTTTGGGTAATGTAAAACCAAATTATAAAAAAATTGTTACTTGTCAAAAATGTATGCGCGCAGGTGGAAAACATAATGATTTAGAAAATATTGGTTTTACCAATAGACATCATTCATTTTTTGAAATGCTTGGAAATTTTAGTTTTGGAGACTATTTTAAAGAAGAGGCAATTGATTTAGCATGGGATTTTTTGATTAATCGACTATCTTTAGATCAAAAAAAGCTCTTTATTTCTGTACACAATGACGATAAAGAAACTGCTGACATCTGGTTGGATAAAATAAAAATCAACAAAGAACACTTGTGCTATTTAGGAGATGAAGATAATTTTTGGCAAATGGGTGATACTGGCCCTTGTGGACCATCAACTGAAATTTATTATGATTTAGGATCAAATCTTCCTGGAGAACAACCAGGAAAGGGAAAGACAGGTGATCGATATACAGAAATTTGGAATCTGGTTTTTACTCAATTTAATAAAGATGAAAATGGAGTGTTGTCTGATCTTCCTGCAAAATGTGTTGATACCGGAATGGGTCTAGAAAGAATCCAAGCAGTGGTTGAAGGGAAGTTAGACAATTATCAATCATCACTGTTTGATGAACTTAATTCTTATTTGAATGAATCTAAACAAATAAAGAAGCTAGACTTTGTAATAAAAAAAATAATAATAGATCATGTAAGAGCCGCTTGCTTCCTGATTTCTGATGGGGTTATTCCAGACAAAGAGGGACGAGGTTATGTTTTAAGAAGAATTATCAGAAGAGCCATTAGATATCTTTATAATGCAGGAATAAAAGATCCTTACTTACACAGTTGTGTAGATGTCATATGTCAGAGTATGGGAGGGCACTACCATGAACTTAAAAAGAACACTAAAATTAAAAAAGCAATACTTAATGAAGAGGAAAATTGTCTAAAAACACTGTCAATTGGTTTAAAATTAATTAATACGGCCGTTACAGATAAGGATGTCCTTTCTGGAGAAGAAGCCTTTAAGCTATATGATACTTTTGGTTTTCCAATAGAAATTATCCAAGAAATAGCTCGTGAGGAAAAATTTTCAATTGATTTAGAAGGCTTTAAGGGATTGATGAATAAACAAAAAGAAAGAAGCAAGAGTGCAAGTAAGTTCAGCGTAGAAGATAAAAACTTTCTTAAAGCTACATTTAATACTAATTTTGTTGGCTATGGTAAATTTGAAAATACGTCAAAAGTCTTAGCTATATATGACTTCCAGAAAAATTCTGTAAAAAACTCTAATGATTCTAAAAATCTAACAATATTAGTCATTGAATCAACGCCATTCTATCCAGAAGGTGGAGGTCAACAGTCAGATATTGGAATTATAAATAATGATTCTTTTGAATTTAATGTTGAAGATGTACAAACTATAAACAATACAATTATACATATTGGGCATATATCTTCTGGGAGTATTGCGGTTAATGATGCAGTTAATTGTATAATAAATAAGGACATTCGTCTGCACACAACTATTAATCACTCAGCAACTCACTTACTTCATCAATCATTACGAGAAATACTCGGCGATGATGTTCAACAACGAGGATCTAGCGTGACAGATAAACGGCTTACATTTGATTTTACTCATGATAGGTCCTTAACTAAAGATGAGATTGCATTAATTGAGAATAATCTTGCTGAAGAAATTAATGCTGATATAAAAACTGTAAGTACAAGCATGAAATATAAAGATGCAATAAGTAGTGGCGCACTTGCATTTTTTGAAGAAAAATATTCTGATGAAGTCCGTGTACTCAAGATAGGCAGCAAATCTGTAGAATTATGTGGTGGGACGCATGTAGACACTACATCAGACATTAAGGTTTTTAAAATTCTTAGTGAATCAAGCGTATCAACTGGTGTTAGACGGATAGAAGCGATGACAGGATATGCGGCTTATATTTATTTCCAAGAATTATTTGAACAAAATAAGGAAGTTTCTCAACTTTTGAATATTAAGCCTGATGAAATAAAAAATAAAATTCAAGACTTTAAAGTTCAACAGTCTAAAACTGATAAAAAGTCTGAAGCAACTAATAAAGTTCTAGCAAAATATTTATTAGATTCACTTGATTCAAAGAAAATTATATATAATGAAACTATTGCTTTTATAGAAAATTTTTCAGATCTTGACTCCAACCAAATTAGAATATTGTCTGATTTAGTAAAAACAAAATATAAGGATTCAATTTCAATTTTTTGTATGAATACTAACAATGAAATTAATTGCTTTGTGGGTGTTTCAAAAGGATCAAAACATATATATAATGCAAAACAAATTGTGCTGATGTTAAATGATAAATTTGATTCTAAGGGAGGAGGTAGTGATACCTTCGCAACTGCAATTATTAAAAATGTATCTTCAGCAGATATACTAAATTATAGTAAACAAATTTTAAAAGAAAGCTAATATGTCTATCATTGTTAAGAAGTATGGTGGAACTTCTGTTTCATCAATAACTAAAATAAAAAATATCGCTAAAAAGATACAGCTTGATTACAAACGAGGGAAAAAGATTGTGGTTGTGTTATCTGCAATGGGTGATAGCACTGATCAACTTGTTAAACTTGCTGAAAAAGTTACAAACTCTCCAAATCCAAGAGATTATGATTTACTACTATCTACGGGTGAACAAGTTAGTACCTCACTATTATCTATTGCTTTAAATGAATTAGGGCTTAAAGCTAATGCTTATACTGGTTGGCAAGCTGGCATAGAGACAGATAATACCCATAATAAAGCAAGGATTTCCAGAGTCTCAACAAAAAGGATTAAAGCTTCTTTAAGAAAAAATGAGATAGTTATTGTTGCAGGCTTTCAAGGAATTAATAAAAATTTAGATATTACAACCTTGGGTCGTGGTGGTTCAGACACGACTGCTGTTGCGCTAGCGGCAGCTTTAAATGCTAAGGAATGTCAAATTTTTTCTGATGTTGATGGCGTTTATACAACTGACCCTAGGTTATGTTTAAAAGCAAAAAAACTTGATAAATTAACGTATGAAGAAATGCT
>NZWU01000033.1 GCA_002701705.1 Gammaproteobacteria bacterium | reverse complement strand
AAAATAAGTTCGCCGAAATGGAATCTCAACGAGGTCGTTACGTCTAAGTGTGTGTCTAGATGATGAACAGAGTGGAACCTCCATAGAAAAGGAATAGTGTGATTGAATCGGTGCCACCAGTAATAAGCAAAATCAAAAAATAAGAAGCCAATTAATGCTTCAATAAAATAAAATTGATCTATAGCATTAAGAAAGCCAAATTGTTTTTCTTCCGTAAATAGTAGAACAGGGAGGAGGAGCAATAATCTTGGTATATATAAAATGATTGAATTTATAACGGCAAAAATAGTATGGAAAAAAAATCTTTTAAATCGAGCTGTTTTCCATACACGATTTGAATTGAAATATTCGACGATGTATATAATCACAAAAACTACAACAAAGAAAATAGTCTGAATATTCGGCAATGCTTCAATCATGTTTCCATTATAGGGCAAAGTTAGATGAAAGGCAGCATTCTGCCCCTCATCTTAGACAATGATTACTAAGTGCATTATTAATTTTTATGAAAAAAGTCTATACTGACTAGATATAATTTTTTAAGGGAATGATTTCGTAAAACCTAGAGGTAAATTTATGGAAGAAAGACATCGATTAAGCTTGATAATTGCAACATTGGGTCCATCCACAGATGATGAACAAGAGCTCAAAATCATGATTATCGCAGGAATTGCAAGACAGTGGACTGATGGAGTTGATATAGCCAGAGTTCTTCACAGTGATGGTGAATCAATTACAAAAGAGAGGATTAAAAAATTCAAAGCAGAATCTGAAAAAAGAAAGCGTAAAACATTTATTTATCTGGACACAGATGATGCTAAAAATTTTTCAGATTATTTGGAGTTTGCAAAAGACATACAACCCGACTATATCTCAATTTTTAAAGAAAATGGTTTGCAGAAGATTAAAGAAGCTAAATCCTCAGGCCTTACTAAATCAAAAATTGGAGTCAGATTAAAAAAGGATGATGAAACAAATGATATAGAAGATTTTTTAAAGGAAGCTGATTTCGTAATGTTTGAAATAGATTCAAAAAAAATTGCTGATGAAAAATTAGTTATTAGATCAAAAGAAAATAATTGTGAACCAATTTATTTGGCAAGGATGCCAACCTTAATGAAAGGGCAAGTACAGTCACGGGATGAGAATTTAGAAATAGGAAATACGTTAGAAGATGGCTTTGATGTTATTGCCCTTTATCAAGAGACCTCACATGGACCTTATCCAGCTAGAGCCGTTAAATGTCTTGATGAAATTGCTGTTGAATCAGAAAAACTAAGACACAATCCTTTTTCAGATTTTATGAATAAAATATTTAGTTTTTTTACAAAAAAATAAATTCCAGTATTTACACAAGGAGTGAGCAATCAAACAAAGTAGCCATAATAAAATTTTCTTACCCGAACTAACACCAAGAGAAATGCTAGAAGCAGGCGTTTTTGGCGGTCATTATTTTAAAGGTGACATATCTGAATACCCAAAGAGTTGGTTTAAAAAAGCTAAAATTAATGACACAGAATTCGATATTAATCTCAATTGTTTCAAAATTAAATCTGGATTGACTATGGGTGAATGGATTAAAAATGGATGGGTTTTTAATGAAGACCCACTTGGCTGGTTTCAGTGGTACTGCAGATATAGTATGGGCAGAAGATTACCAAAGATTGATAAAGTTCAAATCATGAGGTGGAAAGCATACGGGGCGAGGCACAAAGGTGCAATTTTAAAAAACTGCAAAAGAAATGAGATGCAATGCCGCATAAGACAAAGACAAGCATTACTTCAATGGGCGTATAACCCCTTTTTTTAATGTCAATATAGGTTTAGCCTGGCGGCCAACCGAAGTTTCTTCCAGCAAGAATATGAATATGGACATGGTATACAGTTTGCCCTGCGTCACTTCCATTATTGATGACTAGCCTGTAATGCTCAATATTCTTTTCTTTTGTAATTTTACTTGCAATAAGCAATAAATGTCCTAGTAAGAGTTGGTCTTCTTCACTTGCATCACTTAATTTAGAAATTGGTTTTTTTGGAACAACCAGTATATGTGTTGGCGCTTGAGGACTAATGTCATTAAATGCCAATGCAAGATCATCTTCATATATTATTTCTGCAGGTATTTCTTTATTAATAATCTTTGAAAATATTGTCTCACTCATCTTTTGCGCTCATAAGGTGTTTTCATAAATTCTGTTCTCAATTTTTCAATTTCCGCATGTGGCATTGCACTACTAGCATCTTCACTTCTTTCTTTTTCTAATAATTTTTCAAGTAGCTCATTATTTTTCTTTTGTAATTTAATTAACTTTCTAAAAAAGATAAGACCATTAAGCAATGTTACAATAATCATCAAAAATAAAAAAGTTTCAACAAGTGTCATTTTATGCAAGCTCCTTTATTTTTTCAACCACTTCAGGAACATGTCCTTTTACTTTTACATTTCTCCACTGAAATAATACTATACCTTTTTTATTGAGGAGAAATGTACTTCGGTCCACACCCATATATTTTCTTCCATACAAACTTTTTTCTTTAATCACATCAAATAGCTTACATATTTTCTCGGCTTCATCAGATATAAGTGGAAATTTAAACTTATATTTTGCAATGAACTTGTCGTGAGATTTTATAGAATCTCTAGATACACCAACCAATTCATAATTCAATTTTTTTATCTTAGACAAGTTCGCATTAAATTCTATACTCTCCGTTGTACAACCAGGGGTCATATCTCTGGGATAAAAATATAAAAGAAGGTTTTTCTTCAAGAAGTCTGACAATTTTGTTTTTTTAGTGTCAGTACACTCTATCTTGCAATCTTTAATTTTTTTTCCAACATCAACTTTTGCCATAATTTTAAGTTATTTCTCCATCTTTTAATTTTCTAGCCCTGTCTACTAACATGATTGGAATATCGTTTTCAATAGGGTAAGCTAACATGGACTCATAACAGAATAATTCATTGGTGCTCACATTATAGACCAACTTCCCATGTGATTTAGGGCATATTAATATATCAAGTAAAAGTTTATTCATCTTAGAAATATAAATTATATTAGAAATTATTCAACTGTTTAAAAATTAATCCTTAAAATAAATAAATATGCTGAAATAGGATTAATTTACATGTTATCATGCTGCAGATGAAAAGGAATAGTTTATATAGCTTATTGTTTATAATATTGCTCCCGCACACAAGTTCTTATGCATTCATGAGTGGCGTTAGCCCAGATAAAGATGGCGGCGCTGAATTATCAATTATCAAAGGAATAATTTTACAGGGACCACCTAATATAAGTGTTAATGCTGGTTATGGAGTATTGAAAAACATAACAGATGAAGATATAACATTAATTCGCCTGACAAGTCCTGTATTTGACGGTGTTCAGTTGCATGACATGGAATATTCTGATGATGGCAAGGCAAAAATGGTACATATCACAAAACCTTTAATACCGGCAGGTGGTGAATTGAAGCTTGCGCCTGGTGACAAACACCTTATGTTGATCAATAGACGTCGTGATTTGAAAGTCGGAGAAATTATTAAAATCATGGTTGAGTCCAACAAAGAAAGGCGTTATATGCTGGAACTAAAAGTTATTGATCCTCGACAAGAAAAAAGTCACAAATCTGATTCTGAGCATCATCACATGCATTCACATTAGGGAAATATCCTCTTGTAATTAATTAACTTGGACATATATTCATAAGTATGAATGTAGATAAATTTACTAAAAAACTGCAAGATCTGTTAGCAATAGCACAACAAACTGCCTATAGTAAACAACAGCAATTTGTTGACACGCCACATCTGGTGCATGCATTAATCGATAATGATTGTTTGGCTAAGAGGGTTCTATCAAGTCAATCTGGTAATTTGTACGAATTACAACATCAAATGAATACAATAATTGCTAAACTGCCAACTGTTGAAGGTGGGAACACAATGGTAGAGATATCTAAATCTGTTGCTCAGGTATTGCAAAAATCTGAAATCTTAATGAAAGACTTTTCTGATCAATATATAGCTACTGACACTGTTCTATTAGCTTGTCTTGAAAATGATCAGATTAAAGATATGTTTGTTAACTCTGATTTTAATTTAGAAAAAATTATCTCTACAATCAATACATCTAGAAAAAATACAAAAGTGGATAGTGAAGATTTTGAGGGAGAAAGTGAAGTTTTAAAAAAATATACAATTGATTTAACAAAATTAGCTGAAGATGGAAAACTGGATCCTGTCATTGGTCGTGATTCAGAAATCAGAAGAGCAATTCAAGTTTTACAGAGAAGAACTAAAAACAACCCTGCATTAATAGGAGACCCAGGAGTTGGAAAGACTGCAATTGCGGAAGGTCTTGCTCAGAGAATTATCAATAATGAAATCCCTGAAGGACTCAAAGATAAAAAATTACTCCAACTAGACCTTAGTGCTATGGTAGCTGGTTCTAAATTCAGAGGTGAATTTGAAGAAAGACTTAAGAATGTTTTAAAGGAAATAACGAAACATAAAGATGAATTTATTATTTTTATAGATGAATTACACACCATGGTAGGAGCTGGGAAAGCAGAAGGATCAATTGATGCCGGCAATATGTTGAAACCAGCGCTAGCAAGAGGAGAACTACGTTGTATAGGAGCAACTACATTAGATGAATATAGGCAATATATTGAAAAGGATGCTGCTTTAGAAAGAAGATTTCAGAAAGTAATGATAAACCAACCAAGTGGTGACGATACTGTTGCAATACTGAGAGGTTTAAAAGAGAGATATGAAATACATCATGGAGTTACTGTAACTGATACAGCGTTGATTTCAGCTGCAAATCTTTCTGCTAGATATATTACAGATAGAAATTTACCTGACAAAGCAATAGATTTGATAGATGAGGCAGCAAGCCTAATACGTATGGAAATTGATTCTAAACCAGAAGAGATGGACAGATTAGACCGAAAAATAATACAACTGAAAATTGAAATAGAAGCGCTCAAAAAAGATTCTGATATAGAATCTGATAAGCGTAAGGAAGATTTGGAAAAAAACCTATCCGAGTTAACAAAGCAATATGAATCTCTTGATAAAATTTGGATTGCAGAAAAAAACTTAGTATTAGGAGCTAAAAACTTAAAAAGTAAATTAGAGAGTGCTAAACAAGACTTAGAAAATGCAAGAAGAAAAAATGATTTAGCAAAAATGTCTGAGTTGCAATATGGTTTGATTCCTGAAATAGAAAATGAGATTAAATCTTCGGATAAAAGTAATGCTGGTGAATTAGAATTACTCAGAAATAAGGTAACAGATAACATAGTCGCTGATATTGTTTCCAGATGGACAGGCATCCCTGTGAATACAATTTTACAGAGTGAAAAAGAAAGGTTACTTAAAATTGAAGAGAGCTTATCAAGATTTGTAATAGGGCAGGAAACAGCAATATCAGCTATTGCAAATGCAATTAGAAGGTCCAGATCAGGCATAGCAGATCCTAGTAAACCAAATGGTGTTTTTTTATTCTTAGGTCCTACCGGTGTGGGTAAAACAGAGTTATCTAAACAACTTTCTAATTTCCTTTTTGATTCAGAGGATTCTTTAATAAGAATTGATATGTCTGAATATACAGAAAAACATAATGCATCTAGGTTAGTCGGAGCCCCTCCTGGTTATGTTGGATATGAGCAAGGAGGATGTTTAACAGAAGATATTAGAAGAAAACCCTATTCAGTTATACTCTTAGATGAAATAGAGAAAGCTCACCCAGAAGTTTTAAATTTATTATTGCAGCTATTTGATGATGGAAGGTTAACCGATGGGCAAGGCCGTATAGTTGATTTTAAAAATACAATTATCATTATGACTTCAAATATAGGACATATGTCTTCGGAAGAAGATAATAAACTTGATGACATAAGAAAAAACATCAAAAATGAACTTGAAATTCATTTCAGACCTGAGTTTTTGAATCGGATAGACGATATTGTTGCATTCAAACCTCTTAACAAAAATGATATTGAAAAAATTACTGAGTCACAAATCAATTTGTTGAAAGACAGAATACATAAGATGACTAATTTAAAAATTAGTGTTGATAAAAAAGTCATACAGTATATAGCAAAACAAGGTTATGATCCTGTTTTTGGAGCACGACCAATTAAAAGGAAAATACAAACTTTAGTTGAAAACGAAATTTCAAAAAAAATGCTCAATGACGAATTTAAGAATCATAAACATATAAATATAGGATTAAAAGGAGATGAGATATTAATTACAAAGAGCAGCAAGTTGCAGGAAGTTTCATAACCAACGCCTTACTTTATTCTTATAGATTGAATATTTGTCTTTAAATTTTCCTTCTAGGTACCTCTCTTCTCTTCTTATAACATAGTAATCAAAAATGAAAAATGTAAGTATTGCAAACAACGTGATATGGATAAATTTAAGTGCAATACCTAATCCAATCTGAAAAATTAATAGACCCAAGTACATTGGGTTTCTAGTCCATTGGTAAATATTTCCTTCAATAAGATTCTGTGATGCAGATGTAGGCATTGGGTCTTCATCAATGATTTTAAATTGTTTTATAGCTATAGAGATAATAGTAATTGCTAAAAATATCAGTAAAAGTCCAATTGAAGGTGACCTAAGAAAGTCAAAGTATTTAGGAAATTCATAAATTTGTAGCTGATAACGATTAATGGCGCCTATAAAGAAAGCAAGATTTGCTGAAAACAACATAATCATTGGAGGAAAAGAAATAACTTTCGCATGATCGTCATTATTTTTTGGATAGAAAAAAATATGAGTTAAAAAAATCATTATAAATAAGGGCAAACTACCATACATTGCTAGAGCCATCGCATTTTCAATTATCATCTTCTCATCACCTAAATACCAAATAAAAAATTTAATAAAATAATACATAGACAAAAAAAATAAAGTGATACAGATAAAATTTTTCATAGAATATTTGATATCATTAAGAAATTTTGGATTGTCATCTTTTCTGGTCTTTGGTTAGTATTGATATTTAATTTTATCAAATCACTTTCTTTAACTAGCTCTCTTAAGCTTGATTTAATCATTTTTCTTCTTCCTATAAAAGCTGCAGTCACAATTTGTTTAAATTTCTTTTCATGCGTCTTATTTTCAAAAGATAATGATTTAGGTGATAGATAAACATATGATGACATCACTTTCGGTTGTGGATAAAAAACAGTAGGTGGGATGTCAAAGAGTTTTTTAACGTTAAAATATACTTGAGTCATAATACTCAGTCTTCCATATTCTTTGCTTCCTGGTTTTGCAACCATTCTACTAACAACTTCTTTTTGCATCATAAAATGTATATCCTTAATTCTTTTTGAAATTTCAAGGATCTTAAAAATTATTTCTGTAGAAATATTATATGGAAGGTTCCCTATTACTCTTACATTGTTTCTTATTTTTTGTTGGAAATTACACTTTAAAACATCTTCATTGATAATCTTTACTGGTCTATTTTTTAGAAGCTTATTTGTTAGCATAGGAATCAATCTTTTATCTTTTTCCACTATTGTTAAATGTTTTACTTTCTCTGATAGAGGCATGGTTATTGCTCCATCCCCTGGACCAATCTCCACAAAATGATCATGGCAAGATGGATTAACATATTTAATAATTTTATTAATTATATTTTTGTCATTAAGAAAATGTTGGCCTAATTTTTTTTTAAGTAAGATCATACTGAATATTTTTTAGCTACCTTCAATGCTTCAGCAAAACTTGATATATCAATTTTATTGCTGCCTACAAGTTCAAGAGCCACCCCATGATCAACAGAAACTCTTGTTATGGGCAAACCTAGTGTTATATTTACAGTGTTTTTAAAATCATTAAACTTTATAACTGGCAAACCTTGGTCATGGTACATAGTCAAAATAACATCATATTTTTGGATATTTTTTTTTAAAAAAGCAGTATCTGCTGGGCAAGGACCATCTATCTTTAGATTATTTGCTTTTAGTTTTTTTATCAGCGGCATAATGATATCTTTTTCCTCATTGCCCAAATAACCATTTTCACCTGCATGAGGATTTAGACCAGTAACTAGGATACTAGGATTTTTTATATGAAATTTATCCTTAAGATCTTTACATATAATTTGTATAGTTTTTTTTAAACTATCTTGTGTAATGTATTTACTAACATTATTTAATGGGACATGTGTTGTATGAAGTGCAATTTTCATTTTTCTATTCATAAGCATCATGACAGATTTTGTTTTACACATTTTTGCCAAAAATTCTGTATGTCCTGAAATTGAATAACCTGCATCATTTAGGACTGCCTTACTTATTGGACCAGTTACCATAGCAGAGCATTTTTTGTTTAAGCATAAATTTGCAGCTTTTTTTATTGCACTTATCACGAAAGGTGCATTTCTAGGATTCATTTTTCCGGGAATATTTTTCGTGATTAATTTTATAGGTAGAATATTAATTTTATTCTTACTTGAGTAAGTTTTGGATTCTATATTTTTTAGAATATTAACTTTTATATTTTTTTTTAATCTATTTGCACTTGATAAAATTAAATCTGGATCAGTGATTACAACAATATTTTTGTCAAGGAAACCTTTTTCTGCAAGCATTACTCCTATATCTGGACCAATGCCAGCAGGCTCCCCAAGTGTTACAGCAATTTTTGTCATGAATTAAAAATCCTTTATTTCTATGTATGCTTGTTCCCTGAGTTTCCCAACCCAATCCTCTCTTTCTCGTTGGGCTTTATTAATTCTAATCTGGTGTTCCGCATTTTTTTTCATTATTGTATAGGTATCATCAACAGATCTGATATTTTCTAGATATAAAATATGCCAACCGAACCTGCTTTTGAAAGGATCGCTAATCTTTTTAACAGGTGTTTTCATCATTACCTCCGAAAATTCTTTCACAAGGCCACTTACTCTCACCCAGCCCAAGTCTCCACCTTTAATACCAGATGCCTTATCAGATGAATACCGTTTAGCATAATTAATGAATCCATCAATATCCTTGATTTCATTTCTAAGTTTAAATAATTTTTCTTTGATTTCATTTTCTGTTGTCATAACATCGGGTTGTAACAGAATATGGTAAACTTTATATTCATTAACAAAGACTTGTCCACCATTTGTTACATTATTAAGTCTAAGTATATGATAGCCTCTTGCACTTTCTATTATCCTCGTATACGAATCAGCACCTAGATTCCTTAGAGCTGAGACAAAAATATCAGGAAGACTAGTTTCCTTTGTTTTCCCATGATGGTTAATTTCTGTTTTAAAATCTATATATTTACTTTTTGTTTTCTCAAATCCTAGAGTTGATAAATCAGTGTACATTTTATCAATATTGAATTTATCTATAGTTTTTGATTCGTCAATGACAACAAATTCTGAAATATCATATTCAGTTTCAACCACACCTCGTGCTTTTTCATTTTTAAGAAAGTTCTCTATTTCATCATTTGATACCCTAATCCTAGAGTAAAATTGAGTTCTAAATAATTCTTCTACTGCTATTTTAGTACGTATCTGTTCTACATATTCCTGGTAGTTTTTGCCTGAATTTATAATATTAGTTCTTAATTGACTAATAGAAACATTTTCTCTTTGCGCTATTTGTTTTAAAGCATTTTCAACCGCAATATCAGAAATATTTATCCCATATCTTTCGGTAGCTTGCACTAATAAACTATCCATAATCATTTTCTCAAGTAACTTATCTAATATTTCTCTGTCTGATAAATTAGCAAATTCCTTCACAAATACAGTTTTTTCAATTTTCTTAATTTCCTGATTGACATCTGATCGTAAAATTACACGGTCATTTACAACAGCAATAATTTCATCTTTTTTTATCTCTGCTGAATATATATTGCCGGCAAATATTAATAATGAGAGTGTTAACAGTAGTTTAGTTAATTTATAAAACATTTTAATAATCAAATGAATCTTGATAGCCTAATATACCTTGTCTCAGTACTTCTGCAGTTTTATTAGTAGATGTTGAGAGACCTTTGGGAAGAAACTCAAAATAGAAAGCATTATCCGTTTTAGTGCCATTCCAATAATCTCTAACAACAAATTTTATTCCATAGCAACAACTTTCGTACTCAAAACCAAACATTTTTTCAAGAGTCTCTTCTTTATTGCTTCTACCATTATTGAAAGAGTAATTCATTTTACCAATGAGTGATAAACGGTTATTCACAGGAAATACTCCCGAGAGGTCAATTTCTTCTTGTGAGCCCCTTGAAAATCGATAGCTTGTATTAAAGATTTTTTGTTGCCTTCCATAAGGTTGTACAAATGATAAACGTATTTGGTTTTTGTCACCATATCCAGCATGAGGGTTAAATTCTGTGTAACCGGAAAGTCTCCAATAATCAGCTAATTTAGCATTAACAACCCCAACTAGATTAGAGGCGTCAGAGTGTTTAGTGGTACTCGATGTTAGATGAACGGATCTATCATCAAGATAGAGTATTTGTCCAATGGTACCTGTCAAAAGTTCATTACCTGTAGATGTATCCATTAACCGCGATGTCAATGCTAATGTTAATTGTTTTGCATCATTTAAACGATCTTCCCCATAAAATCTATTTTCTGCAAATAATGTATATTTAAAATCTGTTTCTCCGCTATCAAATATTGGAATATCATCTTGATTGCCTGCCGGTATATGTAAGAAATACATTT
This sequence comes from Gammaproteobacteria bacterium, assembly GCA_002701705.1. Taxonomy (GTDB): domain Bacteria; phylum Pseudomonadota; class Gammaproteobacteria. Next base: position 4,016 of record NZWU01000033.1, on the reverse strand, counting down.
GCGGTTCGAGTGTTTGAAAAAGAGATTCACCAGTTCTTTTTTCGAAAACCATTTTCCCATACAAACTGAGAATCGACGTACTCCTTGTGATACTGGTTTTAGGATTATTGGAAAGACTATAACTGGTATGTTTTACACCAAGTTTAGGTAGTATCTCCCAACCAGCTTTTCTAATAGGGTATTCAATCGATGGATAGAGAGTATAGCGTGTTCCAGTAGGTTTAGTTGTTAGCGTATGATCAAAGCGGACTATTTCNCCATCAAAATTATAACTTAAGTTATCACTTTNTTTTGGTGAGTTATAAGAAAACTTAATTTGAGGTACGCGTTTGTACTGTTCATACAGNCCATCTTTTGCAATTTGATANCCCTCGGTCATTACTCTGGTATTCATCGTACCAAAATCACCGTAGTCTGCTCTTATAAACTCAGCTCTTCTTAGGATATGAGAACGCCCAACTCTACTGACAGTATTTCCAAAATCATCAAAATAAGTTTTGTCTGAAACTCCTCCGACATTTATATTTGTATGCATNAAAGTTCCAGTATATGCATTATTGGTAAATTCTAGAGTGTCTAATAAGGATCTATTATCTCTGATGAAAAAAGCATGTCTACTTTTNCGTTTGACATTGTCGCTTGCTAAATTTGCTAATTCAATTTCTGTATTACTAAACTTTGACCTATGTCTCATTTCAAGTTCAAACATTTGACCTCGACCCGAAAAATTTGTTGGAGTTAAAGTGAGATCATAGTTTTCTGCAAGATTGAAATAATAAGGAGTGGATACAACTGATCCACTTTCACCCGAACTCCCAATTGTTGGATAGAGAAATCCAGTATGCCTTTTTTTACTTAGTGGAAAACTTAGAAAAGGCGTATAAAATACAGGGACATCTTTATATTTAAAAAGTAAATTATATGCATGACCACGATCATCATTTCTATACAATTCTGTCTTAGAAGCATCTAATTCCCAATCTGGGTCTGTCAATGAACAAGTGGTGTAAGTTGATGGTGTTAGGTGAACAGCGCCAGCTTCGTCAATGAAGATATCATCTGCTTTTCCTGCAGCAGGATGATCTAAAGTTGGTAAATTATACTTTGCGCCGCTAAATGCAACAGTACCTGTTTGGCTGTTATACCCACCTTCTTTAGCGTTTATACTTAAATTTTCCCGTAGATATTTGACATTATTGTATGCACTTAAGACTCCAGTTTCAGAATTAAACTCAGCTTAATCAGATTTAATTAAATCCTCTGACCTTTCAATCTCTACACTTCCAGATGCATAAAAAACACCTGTCTCATCTTGGCTTTGTTGGTCTGAGCGTATTTCAAGGGAATCTTCTTCAGCATTAACCAAAGTTCTCTCAGCTACAAAAGTTTCAAAATCAGCATCATTGCCTATACATATTGGCAATCTGCTCTCTTTTTTTGATATTAAAAAATCTTCTCTTCTTGCAAGCACAATCTCTTGATAGCCTAGTGCAGCATCCTCAGGGGTTTTTTCTATTATGGGAGCATCTTTAAATGCAATATCACTTAGACTACCCATTTTTTTAACAAGATTATATTGATCATAAATTTCAGCAACCCTTTCATTTTTAAAGATGATTGTTACTCTTTTGGGCTGATCTATGCCAACTTTCATTCTGTCAAAATATACATAATCCCATCTATCAGAATGAAAAGGGTCAGTAATAGTTGGTGTTCCCAATAAAAACTTCACTTGTTCACGTGAAAGACCTGGTTCCAAACGTGCAAAATTTTCTGCGGAATTTAATGAACCTTGTTCGATGGGTATTCTATAAGGTTTTGGGAACCAGCCGGGACCATCTTTGAAGTTTTTAATAATCCCTAAATCATTAAGCTCAAAATCAGGCAACTCAAAATCAGGCAACTCAAAATCAGGTAACTCGAAATCAGGAAATAAGTCAGCTCTAGCCTGAACATTTACAGACATAAGAACAAAAAATATTAGTGTTTTCCCAATATCAATTAATTTGTTTAATAATCCCATCATAATTCAAATGATTATATCATCTAAAAAGATTGACGATAACTGATGTTTACAAATTAATAATACGAAATTTAGGGGTTAAGAATTCTTGATATATCTTCAGAAATTTCAGATGGTTTTTTTTGACCATCAATACTGCAAAGTATATTTTTTTTGTCATAAAACTGAATTATAGGGGCAGTTTGTTCGTGATAAACATTAAGTCTCTTTTTAATAGTTTCTTCGTTATCATCTTCTCTTTTTAGTAGAATACCTTGATTACATTTAGAGCATTTTTCTTTCTCATTTTTATCATCAAAAAATGAATTAGTTATCCAACCGCATGAATCACAAATTAATCTCCCTATACATCGTTGAATGAGAATTTCTGATGGGACATCAATTAAAAATACATACTCCAGAGTCAAATTTTTGTCATTAAATAATTTGTCCAAGCTTTCTGCTTGAGCAATATTTCTAGGATAACCATCTAAAATAAAACCATCCTCACAATCATCTTGGCCAAGTTTTTTTGATACCAATTTCAAAACAATTTCATCACTTACAAATTTTCCTGATGAAATAATATCCTTAATTTGCAGACCTAAATCTGTTTTAGATTGTATTTCATTTCTAAGTAAGTCGCCTGTAGATATTTGAGGTATTTTATATTTTTCTATAATAATTTTAGATTGAGTGCCTTTGCCACAACCGGGAGCGCCTAAAAAAAGTATATTCATTTTTTAATTTCCTTATATTAATGGCGCTATAACCAAACTCACAATAGCCATAACATTAATTAGTATATTCATTGACGGACCAGAGGTATCCTTCAAAGGGTCACCAACTGTATCACCAACAACTGCCGCCTTGTGAACATCTGAGCCTTTTCCACCCAAATTACCTCTTTCTATAAACTTTTTAGCATTGTCCCAAGCGCCACCAGCATTTGACATAGTTAAAGCCAATAGGACACAACTTATCAATCCACCCCCTAACAATCCTCCCAACATTTCTGGACCAAAACCAAAACCAATTATTACGGGTGTAAATACTGCTAATGAACCTGGTAATACCATTTTTTTTAGTGCTGCTGTGGTTGCTATTTCTATACACTTGTTGTTATCTGGTTTACCAGTTCCTTCTAAAAGACCTGGAATCTCTCTAAATTGCCTTCTTATTTCATTTATCATTTCATGAGCCGCATCGCCTACCGCTCTAATTGTTAGTGACCCAACTAAATACGGCACCATGCCACCCAAAAAAAGACCAATTAGAACATTTGTATTTGTTAAAAGGAGTTGAATAGCTTCTTGCCCTTGGCTGAGACGAGTGTGATTAACCTCTTCAATAAATGCAGTAATAATTGCTAAAGCCGCTAAAGCAGCAGCACCTATCGCAAAACCTTTACCAATTGCAGCTGTTGTATTTCCAACTTCATCTAAATTATCAGTTATCTTTCTCGTTTCTTCACCAAGCCCTGCCATTTCGGCAATTCCTCCAGCATTATCAGCTACAGGACCATATGCATCAATTGCCATAGTAATTCCAACAGTTGCTAACATACCAACCGCAGCAATTGCCACGCCGTAGAGACTAGCAAAATGATTAGCAACAAAAATTATGATTACAATGGATATGATGGGTACGACTACTGATTCTAAACCAACTGCTAAACCTGTAGTAATCACAGTTGCAGGACCTGTTTTACCTTGTTGAGCAATTTTATTTACAGGTGAACCGCCCGTATAAAATTCAGTTACCAAGCCAATCACTATCCCTCCAATTGCACCCGATAAGACAGCCACCCATAAATTCATATTTAAGCCTAAAAAAGATATAACAAAGAATGAAAAAATAATGAAAGTCAGTGCAGCAGCAACAGTACCTGATCTTAATGCAGTTCGAAGTTCTTTTTGTGAAAAAACTTTAACAATTAATATACCAAAGATGGAGCAAATTAGACCTAGAGAAGCCAATCCTAGAGGTAAAAACATCAGTAAATTCCTATCAC
>NZWU01000032.1 GCA_002701705.1 Gammaproteobacteria bacterium | reverse complement strand
AAGAATTATTATTTATATAATTTATTTGATATGATAGGATTGATTTTAAATAAAAAAATTTATTATAATAACAATTTTACTTTTCCTAAACAATTAGAAGAAGATTTAAAAAATTTATTCAATAATAAACAACCTTGCATAGGAATTGCTCCGGGAGCTAATTTAGGTGACAAGATAGCTTTATTTGAGGCTACTCATGGAACGGCGCCGAAATATACTGGGTTAGATAAGGTTAATCCAGGTTCTTTGATTCTTTCAGCTGAAATGATGTTGCGTTACATGGGCTGGAATCAAGCAGCTGACTATGTTCTCAATGGCGTTAAAGGTGCAATTAGAAATAAACAATTAACATATGATTTAGCGAGAGCAAGGGCAGGCAGAAGAGTTATCAGAACTAAGACACGCGATAAAACTCCACGAACCACAGAAGAAGTTAAGCAAGAAATGTCTAAACTTGTCCCTGGTGCGTGGCTTGTAACAACATCTGGGTTTGGCGAAGCCGTTATTAATAATATGTAATTTTCCTATTTATCTCTAAAAATAATTCTTCCTTTTGAGAGATCATATGGTGTAAGTGCAACGATAACTTTATCGCCTTTCAGGATACGTATATAGTGCTTTCTGATCTTGCCAGAGATATGGGCAATAACTACATGACCATTTTCTAATTCGACCTTAAACATTGTGTTTGGCAGGGTCTCAATTACTTTTCCTGACATTTCTATTTGTTCATCTTTTGACATATTATATTTTTAGTTGTAAATTTAAAAGAGTTTTATTATAACAAAAAAAACTATTGATGTATGAATATAACAACTAAGGTTATGAATAACAAACAATACGATTTGATTAATTTTAATCACTTAATGATGATTTATGAATTTAATTATCAATTGATTCATAATCTTTTTCAGTTTAATTTTCGTAGTAAAAAACTTTCAACATTTGTTGCTAATCATCAAGTGCTTCAATATGAGCCTATAATGATCTCTAAATACACTTCTATTTTTAAGTTGTATTATAAATTTTGGAATAACTTATCTTTCCAAAAAGAATATCATATAAAACCCCACCTTATATTTACTCTTTACAACGATGTAAAATTACTAGAAGCAAAAACAATAAAGCAATCAAAGGATTTTAATTGCTGCCTTGCAGACAAAATAAAGACTAATATTGATATATTTCTTTGGCTGAAACTTTTTAATAAAAAACCTTTAAATATCAATTAGCTACCATTATATTAATGCTGGTCAGGGCACCGTNTATCNCNATTGAACTTGTATTATTGCATCTAATACCTTAGTATTATTATCAAGTATATTATATCGGAGATGTATAATGAAGTTATCAGCAAAGGAACAACATGCTGTAAAAGCAATGATAAATTTGGCGTTAAATGATAGAGGAAAACCAAGGACTCTTATAGAGCTCTCAAGGCACCAAGGAATATCTTTGTCNTACTTGGAACAATTATTTACACTATTACGTAGAGGTAATTTGGTGAAAGGAATAAGAGGGCCAGGTGGTGGTTATAGATTATCAATGGATNCCAATAATATTACCATTGCTCAGATACTTTCTGCGATAAATGACTCGAATCGTCAATTCAGCTCTGATAAACTTGATGAGATAGTTTGGAATAAATTCAGTAATAATTTGTACAACTATCTTGAAACAGTTACGTTAGATAGTTTAATAGATATGGTGACAAAGGAAACATCAAATCGTGATGATATCGATAGAAGGTTAACTGTAGTTTAAAAATTTGGAGAAATTTAATGGCTTATAGCGATAAAGTACTTGATCATTATGAAAACCCAAGGAATGTTGGGACTTTTGATAAAGCAGATAAAAATGTTGGAACGGGTATGGTCGGAGCACCAGCTTGTGGAGACGTTATGAAACTGCAAATCAAGGTAAATGAGAAAGGAATAATTGAAGATGCTAAATTTAAGACTTACGGCTGTGGATCAGCTATAGCCTCAAGCTCTCTTTTAACTGAATGGGTTAAAGGGAAGTCGTTACANGAAGCATCAGAAATTAAAAACACTGACATTGTAGAAGAACTTGCTCTTCCACCTGTAAAAATTCATTGCTCAGTACTAGCAGAAGATGCAATAACTGCTGCAATAGATGATTATAAAAAAAGGGTAAAAAGCTAAAATTTAGCAAAAAACCCTTATAATTACTGAATTTTATAGAGTAAGGGACTCTATAATTATTGAATTTTATATAAGATTTAACTATTATTAATGTAATTAGTTAATTAATTGAGGAGATAAAATTATGGCTACAATGCCAACAAATGTGGGAGGAATGGAACGCTTGATACGTATTATTGCGGGAATCGCAATTTTATATGTAGGCGCTGGTATGGGTATGCCGCTATGGGCTTGGATTGGAGTAATACCAATTTTTACAGGTTCACTAGGCTGGTGCCCAATGTATCTTCCATTCGGAATTGATACAAATTCCAACCAATAAAATATTTTATATTTTGAAAAGAGACGCATTTAATAATGCGTCTCTTTTTTATTTCTAATAGATGACAAACAAATATCATAAGAGACCAATTTATTGGAACAAGGCAATTGATTATTTAAAGAGAAATGATCCTATCTTAAAACAGATACTCATGAAGGNAAAAAGAGATANTTTTTTGACAAGAAATTGTACTCCCTTTCAAACCTTAGTAAATGCAATTTTGGGACAACAAATATCTGTTAAAGCAGCAACTAGCGTGGCTAAGAAGTTGCAAGAAAAAACAAAAAAAATAAATCCAACAAATATTTATAATGCTTCTGCNCAAAAACTGAGAGGTTGTGGGCTATCTAAACAAAAAATAGTTTATTTAAAAGAAATCTCTAAGAAATTCATCACCACACCAAGATTTTTCTATAATTTTAAATATCTTGATGATGAAACTATTATACAAAAGCTTTGTTTACTAAAAGGGATAGGAGAATGGACGGCACAAATGTATCTCATCTTTCAATTGAATAGACCAAATNTATTGCCTCTGGGTGATTTAGGTTTTATAAACAGCACAACCAAACTTTATAAATTATCATCAAAAAATAATTTGAAAAAAATCACTGAATTATCTAATAATTGGATTCCATATAAGACTGTTGCTGTTTGGCATATTTGGAGGATAATTGATGCAGATGTGGTTCAATATTAAGATAACACTTAACATTTAAATAATTATCAAGTTAATGTAGAATCATTCTATGAAACAGGAATATATGCTTAAAGGCGTTGGTAACCGTAATCTAAACATAATGTTTGGAGACTTCTGCTATTTTAATCGCCATACTCTGCATGAGAGATATACCCCACTNGGTATAGGGCTAATTGGGCAATACACTAAGCAACAATTTGGTGAAGATGTAGAGGTATCGCTATTTAAGAGTGTTGATAAGTTTCTGGAAAAAGCTGCTGAAAAAGCACCTGATGTAATAGGACTCTCAGTTTACTATTGGAACATGGCTCAGAACCAATACGTTGTTAGTCGTATAAGAGAAATGTATGGCAAAAATGTACTTGTTGTTCTTGGTGGNCCTAGTATTGATAATGAGATAAAAGAACAACATAAATTCNTATCAACTGTATTCCCGNCAGCAGATGCCGTCATTATAAATGAAGGTGAAATTGGTTTTACAAATATCATTAGAAAAGTTTTTGATAACCGCGATAACTTATTCAAAGATGCGATTGATGGCATTTCATTTCTTAATGGCGATGAAGTCATACAAGGACATGCCGTAGGAACAAATATTGATTTATCTACAGTTGGTTCCCCGTATCTATCTGGTCTAATGGATGAATTTATGGATTCTGACTATCAACCTTTAATTCAAACTTCAAGATTTTGTCCTTATACTTGTGCATTTTGTGTGTCAGGTAAATTAAGGGGTAAACTACGCGGGTATCCGATTGAGCAAGTACTAGAAGAACTAAAGTATGTTTCAAAAAAATATGCAGATCGTCCACATCATACTATGTTTATAGCAGATGAAAATTTTGGAATATTAAAAAGAGATGTTGAGATAGCAGAAGCGATAAAAAAATGTAGCAGTGATTATAGTTACCCTCGAAAAGTATTTTTTTATAACGATAAACGTTTTAAAGAAACATCAAGAAAAGTCATTGAAATTTTAGGAAACATTAATCAGGGAGGACTNGTTTTATCTTTACAAACTGAAAACCCTGAAACATTAAAAGCTATCAATAGAAGGAATGTCACTGAAGATGAAATTGATGACGCAATAAACTGGGCAAGTAAGCTTAATATATCTACGTCAACAGAACTAATATTTGGTATGCCACATGATACTCGAGATAGTTTTGTAGAATTACTAGATCGCTCAGTGAAAAGAGGTTTTGATCAAGTTTGGTGTCATAATTTGTTTTTAATGGATGGAATAGAATTAAACCGTCCAGATGCACGAGAGAAGTTTGGGATTAAAACTAAATTCAGACAACTAGGTACAAATTATGGTTCACACGACGATTCTTTTTTTGGTGAATATGAAGAAGTGGTGGTCTCATGCAGCTCATTTACTTATGAAGATTTTTTAGAAATTAGAAATTTAAATTTCATGTACTATGCCGTTTTTTCCCTTAATTTTCAAAAGTGGTTTTTTCATTTTATTAGAAACTCAGAGGTTAAATTATCAGAGTTCTTCTTGAAATTTATAAACCCAGATCGAAAAAAACAATGGCCTGATGGTTATTTAAAATTTCTAGATAATCTCAAAGCCACCATAGAAGGTGAATTACATGACAGCCGAGAAGAAGTAATTGCTAAAGCCAAAGAAACCTACTATACCAATGGTGGTGATGTTGGAGANCCTTCTCGAATTAATGTTAATTTAGGAGCTCGTTTAATTTATCAAGAAGATAGTTGGATTAAAGATGTTTTGATGTATCATCTCGAAGATATTTCTAAGGAGAAATTATCAGATAACGCGAAAGAACTTGCTCGTTCCCTTATAGATTTAGCTGACAATGAGCGCATAGATCTTAAAAATATTAGTGAAAAGAAACCGATGAATTTCTCATATGATGTAATAGCATGGAGACAAAATAAATTTAAAAGACCTCTCTATGATTTAAAAATGCCAACAAGATCAATAAATTTTCTTCTAGATGAAAACAGAACATCGCAAATAGATAGTTTTCAAAAAAGGTTTGGAACAAACAAAGACAATGATTTCTACTATGCAGCAATGGACTTCATAACCCCACGTTCTTGTTTAACACACATTCTTACCTACGATAACGATTAAAAACTTATTNTTTTTTTAATATTTTCATGTGTTTGTCATAGTTCTCTTTTGGACTAAAAGTTCTAGATATAAACTCTGGCTTTGGTGTTCTGAAACCTTGATGTGAACAATCATTCCACATTCCAACTTGGGAATATCTAATCTCTTTCGATGAATTATAACCAGAACGATGGATTAGATGTGGATTAAAAAACATTATATCTCCTAGTTTCATAGGCAACTTAAGTTCTTTATGATTTTTCACGATTTCATCTTTAACTAATATTCTATGCGCATAACCACCGCCTTTTTCATCTTCCCAAATTTGGTCAACAACTCCATTAAGGTGTGACTTTTGACAAATTTCAATTGTCCCATTTTCTACTGTTGAATCTCTGATTACAGGTGCCCAAGTTTGGATAAATCTCGTATCTGGATAAGAATGAAATATTTCCTGATGCCATCCAGCTCTCCTTTTAANATCATCAGGCTCATCCATCCTTATTCGGTGAGTTGTACTATAAATAGTACTATAACTTTTTAGTGATAAAAGCTGTCTTGCAGTCTTCTCAATTTCTGGATAACTGACTAGTTTAAGGAATGCAGAACAATATGCGATCGTATCATATACCTCTCCAATNAGATCTCTTTTAAAATCTGATACAGCAAAAAGCAATCTATCAAGCTCATTGATATCATGGGGGTAGTTTATATCTTCAATATCTTTAAATTTAAAGTCCAATTTAATTTTATATCTATTAACCATGGAGGTTATTAAATCATAAAATGTTAAAAATAATTCTCGATGCAATGTAACAGGTATAATTGATTTTTCAATATAAAAACCGTCTTCATTAAATTTTTTAATTTTATCCATATTTTCCTTAATAACAGAATTTTAGAAGAAATCTCTAATTTTGTCTAGATAACGTAGTACACTTAAACAGATATGAGAATAACAAAAACTATCAAATACCCGCTTTTGCTACTAATCGTGATGTTATTCCCCGGTTATAATGCATATCCGGGAGAAGATATTGCCACTCAAACAGAATCAAGTCCAATTACCTTTAACGTTGGTTACAAGTCTGAGTATTGGATTCGAGGCTCATTTCAAGCAGCATCAGTATCACACGCCAGCGTGCATTATGCATCAGGTCCTATTTACTTAATGGCTGGCTTGCATGATTTAAGAGATAGAAAAGGCAGTGCGACTTATAATGAAGGAGAGGCGTTTATTAGTTTATATGGAAATTATAATTTTGAGTTGATGTCAATACCAACCTATGTTGGGCTAGCTGCATATAGATATACTGATGGTATAGATCAACACTACAATGAAATTAGTATTGGGGCTGACTTTGATATATTTTCTATTGATGCTGTAATTTTAGGTGACTATGATACATCACCAAGTTCAGAATATTGGCATTTCCAATTCACTGTCCCATTGGGGCCAATTAATTATACTTATGGCAGCTACTCGGGATCATGGCAATATGTATTTAATGAACTTTCTTACGCGACAACTGTTAATGGAATAGATTTAGGTCTGAATCTTGGAATAAATAATGACAATGCGACAGGCACTTCGGCAAACTCCAACCAGGGCACAACGTATGCCTTCTTCTCAGTAGGATATAGTTTTTAATGTTTTCTAAACAAGAGCAACAGAGACTATTATTCCAACAATTGTTAATATAAAAATTACTTCTCCCATAAGTTCATTATACATGTCTTCGATACTGTATGTTAGACTTTATAGATGGTAGTTTTGAAAACTAATGAGTATTAATATTTATTTAATCGTATCAGGAATAATATTTGGATTTGTTTCCATTTTACATATATACCGAGCTAGAAATAATTTTCCTTTGATATTGGGGACATGGGAAGCCCCGACAAAATTTTCATGGATTATAGGGATTATAACGGGAAGCATGAGCATTTACGCATTCAGCCTATTATAAAGTCTTTAATTGGTGGAGGCGGCGGGAATCGAACCCGCGTCCGAGAGCACTCAGCCTTTAGTACTACATGTTTAGTCTATCTTTAATTTTATTATTATGCTGGTGATAAACAACCTACATAATAACTATCTTGTTTAGATTTAATGACTTACTAACAAGATTATAAGGCACGAGCTTATCATTATGACCTTAATTCAAAGCATATAAGCCTACTTTGAAAAAGGCTAGCTGCGTTTAGGCTGCTAGTGCAAAAGTTTTATTTTCTGCGTTTATGTTTTTTCAGTGGATTTACGAGATACTGAAAACTCGACATGCACCTTAGGTTTTGCAACCCGCGTCGAAGCCAGGTCGCCCCCAAAAACAGTATATAGATATTATACTCTGAAAATTTTATTATCAACCAAATTGTATTATTATATAGGTAGGGTAATTGCCATATGACCTATATTTTTATTAACGACTGCACAAAATATAAAGACCCCTTAAAGCAATTTATTCAACACAGCCCTAGTAAAGCAAAAACTGATGAAAAATATAGAGTATATGAGATCTTCAAACTCAATTCTGACATGGAGATTAATCAATATTCATTATCAGTATTAGAAAAACTACTCCAATCTAGTTTTTTACAATCAACTTTTAAGGTAGAAGGATCAATGATCTCAATATTCCAACGATCAAATATTCTATCCCCCTGGTCAAGCAAAGCCATAGAAATAATAAATGGATGTAATCTAAAGGAAGTATCATCAATTGAAAAAGGCTTAGTTTATAAATTTAAAAAACAATCGAAAACCTTCATGAATTTATCTAGGGCATCAGCTCTCTTTGATCCTATGACGCAAATTTGTATTACCGATAAGAAACAATTCTTAGATTATCTTTATAAACCGAGTCGCCAAAATAAAGAATTAGAAACACAATATTTAGACATTAGTAAATTAGATAAATACAATAAATCAATGGGTTTGGCTCTAAGCAAACCTGAAGTCAAATATTTGAGAAATATTTATAAAAAACTTAATAGAAATCCAACGGATATTGAATTAATGATGTTTGCTCAAATCAACTCTGAACATTGTAGACATAAAATATTTAACTCACAACTCATAAATAAAAAAAATAACATCAATACAACTTTATTTAAATTAATCAAAAAAACTAAAAATAAAAAGTCTACAGATGTAATATCTGCATATACTGATAATTGTGCAATTATAAGTAGTAATAAAAATAATATTTTAAAAACTGACTTAGATAATGGAAGATATAAATATATAAAAGAAGATGGTTTTTATATTATAAAAGCTGAAACACATAATCATCCAACTGCAATTTCTCCTTATCCTGGCGCAGCCACAGGATCAGGAGGAGAACTACGTGATGAAGGTTCTACCGGCATAGGTTCAATACCAAAGATTGGTTTTACTGGCTATACCTTATCAAATTTAAACATACCAAATAATTTAAATTCCTGGGAAACCAAATCAATTGGATATCCAAAGAGAATAAAAACTCCTTTAGATATTATTTTAGAAGCACCAATTGGCGCAGCTTCATATAATAATGAATTTGGAAGGCCAAATATTTTTGGTTATTTTAGGACTTGTGAATTCAATATAAAAGATTCTAAAACAACTAAATATTCAATAGGTTTTCATAAACCAATCATGATAGCTGGTGGAATTGGAACAATTAGGAAAAACCACACAAAGAAAAAAAAATTATCAAATGATGATTTAATAATTATATTGGGTGGGCCTTCCTATTTAATTGGAATGGGTGGTGGCGCAGCATCTTCTCTTAAATCTGGACTCAGCACAGAAGATTTAGATTATTCCTCGGTTCAACGCGATAACCCTGAAATGCAAAGGAGATGTCAGGAGGTAATCAATCACTGCATTTACCTTGATAATAATATTCCAATTAAAAGCATCCATGATGTTGGAGCTGGAGGACTAAGTAATGCAATACCAGAAATTGTTAATGAATCCTTAATGGGAGCTGAAATTTATTTGTCTAAAATACCACTTGGTGAAACAAATCTATCACCGCTTCAAATCTGGTGCAATGAATCTCAAGAAAGATATATTATTATCATTCAAAGAGATTCTCTAAAAATTTTTGATGAGATTTGCAAACAAGAGAACTGTCCTTTTTCTGTTATTGGGAGAGTTACAAAAACAAAAAGTCTGATTCTTCTTGATAATTTTAATAATAAAATTATTAATTTACCTATGAGTTATCTGCTTGGTAAACCACCCATTACTCCTACCAATATATCTGAATCTAAAAGAATAACTAAGAATTCCCAAAAGAAGAAAATTTCATCTTTTCGCACCTGTGTTGAGAATACATTATCTATGCCATCAGTAGCTGATAAGAGTTTTTTAATTACGATTGGAGATAGATCTGTATCTGGATTGGTTTCACGTGATCAAATGATTGGACCACATCAAGTTCCAGTATCTAATGTTGCTATCACACTATCTGATATTGAATCATCACATGGTCAAGTAATTACTATTGGTGAACGACCATTGCTTGCAATCAACAACTCAGAATCATCTGTTGAAATGGCATTTGGTGAAATGATTACAAATATATCTTGTTCTTATATTAAAAAATTATCAAAAATTAAAATTTCAGCTAATTGGATGGCATCAGCAAAAAATCAAAAGCAATTAGATAATTTATATTTGGCCGTAAAGAGACTTTCTGATTTATGCTTAAAGACAGGAATTACAATACCTGTGGGCAAGGATTCCTTATCTATGAGTACTGTTTGGGAAAATAAGAAAACCAAATACGAAGTAGAGAGCCCAGTAAGTTTGGTTATATCTGCATTTTCCTGCATTGATGATGTATCTCTAAATGTAACTCCAGATTTGAAAGGTTCAGGTAAAATATTTTTTTTAGATTTATCTGCTAACAAACAAAGAATGGGTGGCTCAGCTTTGTATCAATCTCATAATATCATTGATGATGATATGCCAAAGATTGAAAATATTAATTTGCTAACTA
>NZWU01000031.1 GCA_002701705.1 Gammaproteobacteria bacterium | reverse complement strand
CTTTCCAAACAACATGAAAATTTAAATACTTACAACATTCGTTGAAAAAATGTTTAACAGTATAAGCATTTCCTGTAGCAACTACATAATCATCGGGAATTTTTTGTTGTAAAATTCTCCATTGTATATGTGTATAATCTTTAGCATGTCCCCAATCCCTCTTAGCATAAATATTACCCAAATATAAAATATCATCACTGCCTATTTTTTTATTCGCAAGAAAACGGGTTATTTTTCTAGTTACAAATGTTTCTCCTCTTCGAGGACTCTCGTGATTAAATAAAATACCATTGCACGCAAAAATATTATAGGACTCTCTATAAACTTTTGTTATATGGTGGGCAAACAATTTTGCTGCTCCGTAAGGAGACTTGGGATTAAATCTAGATTTTTCATCAAAAACTTCATATTTCATTTTTTCTCCATATAATTCAGAAGTGCTAGCTTGATAAAATTTTATTTTCTTTTTGGTTATCATTCTAATTGCTTCTAATATTCTTAGCGTACCCAATCCAGTAACTTGTGCAGTATATTCTGGATTTTCAAATGACACCCCAACATGACTTTGTGCACCTAAATTATAAATTTCATCTGGTACAATCTTGTTGATCAAAAAGTTAACACTACCCGTATCCGTTAGATCTCCATAATGTAAAAAAAAATTTGTTGCGTTGTGAGGATCAACATAAATATGATTAATTCTATCTGTATTGAAAGAAGAAGATTTTCTTTTTATTCCATGAACTTCATATCCCTTTTTTAATAAAAGTTCTGCTAAATAAGATCCGTCTTGTCCTGTTATTCCGGTTATTAGTGCTTTTTTTTTCATAAATCTATCGACTGAAATAACTCTTTTTTAAATAAAAATAAGATAATATAAATACTCTAACTAAAGATACAAAAAAATTTAGTTTTTCAAAATAAAAATATACCCTAAATGCATCAAATAATTTTTGAAACATTGAACTTGATAAAGAATTGCCAGATTTTAACCATGTCATCAAAACTTCCTGTATACCATAAAAAATAATTTTTTTTTTACCTAATTTTAACCATAATGCATAATCTTCTTTAGTTTTTAAATTAGGGAATAATCCATATTTTAATAAGCTTCTGTGCATTATAACTGTTGATAAAGCAATGTCACAAGAATTTAGTAATTCTTTATAATTTGTTTTATTTTTTGCTTTTCTAAAGCTCAAAAAATTATTATTTTCATCAACAATTTTATACGAAGTATGGGAAAATTTTATTTTATTTTTTTTCATAAATTTTATTTGTTTTTTTAATTTATTTTTATCCCAAATATCATCGGAATCTAAAAAAGCCACATAAGAGCCCTTGGCAATTTTTAAACCATTATTTCTGGATTTTGCTACTCCTAAGTTTTTTCCATTATCGATAAGAGTTATTTTCTTATATTTTTTAATAACTTTTTTAACTAACAACAAATCATTTAAATCATCATCATCAAAAATTACTATGATTTCAAAATTTGAATAACTCTGGCGCAATACTGATTCTATAGATTTCTTAAAAAATTTAGATTTTTTATAAAATGGTATTATTACGCTGACTAATTTCATAAAATTTCTGAGAAATATTATTATATTGAATTATTTTAATATAATATATTTAATTAACTTTTATAGAATATGTTATGTTTAATTTTAATATAAAAAATCAAATTAATTTCCAAATAAAGCATAAAACGATAAAAAATAAGTGAATAAATACATAAAAAAGCTAAATAATTTCTTGATTAATGAGATTAGCCAACTAGAAAATCCATTGATAGTAGAGTTTGGAGTTAAAAATGGCATTTCAACAAATATATTTCTAGATATATGTAAAAAAAAAAATGGAAAATTATTTTCAATTGATATTGATGATTGTTCAAATGTTTCTAAAAGTAATAATTGGACATTTATTAAAACCAGAGATGATAATTTTGAATTTCTAGAAAAAAAACTACCAGATCAATTTGATCTTATTTACTTAGACACAATCCACACCGCTAATCATGTTGAAAAAATATTTTATCATTATTATCAAAAATTAAAAATTAATGGTTTATTTATTATTGATGACATATCGTGGATTCCCTACGTTAAAGACAACTATAGAAACACATTCTATTGTGAAATCAATAACCAAGAAACTTTTAATAGAATTTTAGAAATTTATCGTTCTAATGAAAAAAATTTTGATTTGGAATTTTCCTTTTTAGATGAGGGTTTAGCAAAAATAAAGAAAAATAATAATAATAGTTTGAATTTAAAAAGAAAAATTATGTCCAGAAAACATTCAATTAAAAATTTGTTTAGAAAAATTAATGCGGGATCAACTTAAAAATTATCAAAAAATAACAAAAAAAAACTCTATCCAAAAAATAATTATTGTTTTTACATTATTAATTTTAAGTTTTGTCTTAACAACCATTATTCTGGGATTTAATAATATCAGCTATAACTCAATAGGCTGGATTAATACAGCTGATCTCTTATCTTATCAAATTCCCTGGGAATTTTTTAGAAGAGATGATTGGAGATTTCCAATTACTTTAAATCCAAATTATGGCTTAGATATATCTACCACAATAACTTTATCGGATAATGTCATCATCTTAAACATAATCTTTAAATTATTTGACTATTTCTTACCAAATCAATTTCAATTTTACAGTCTTTGGATATTATTATGTTTTTTTCTTCAAGGATTTTTTGCATTTAAAATTTTAGAATTATATTGCAACAATAAATATTTTGCTTTTTTTGGTTGCCTTTTTTTTATGATATCGCCCATATTGATTGATAGAATGGGTATGCATCTTTCTTTGGCAGCTCATTGGCTAATTTTAATTTCAATTTACTTAATTAAAAAAAACGACATAGAAAAATCAAATATAGCTTGGTCGGTCTTAATTTTTATTGCAATTTTTATTAATTTACATTTAGCGGCAATGATTATAATTATTTTTGGATATTTTGTAATTTTAGAAATTAAAAATATTAGAACTCTTTTAAAATTTTATATCCCTTTATATGGTTTTATTATTCTGTTTTCCTTATATTTGAGTGGCATTTTTAATTATAATATTTCTAATACTATAGATTTTGGATACGGATTTTATAAATCTAATTTGCTAAGTTTTTTTGATCCTGTGGGAGGTGTTGCTGACAAAAATTGGTCATATCTTTTACCGGATATAAAAACCTCGACTGGAGAAAAGGAAGGATTTGCTTATCTTGGTTTAGGGGGAATTTTTTTAATTATATTATTTTTATATATTATTTATAAAAAAAAACTTTATCTAAAAAGAAAATTTTTTTCTTATTCTTTTTTACTAATTGGTTTTAGTTTATTTGCTTTTAGTAACAATATTTCTTTTGCTGACCACAATCTAGTTGGCTTTGAATTAAATAAATATATTTATGCATTATTTGGAATATTTAGAGCTTCAGGAAGATTTATATGGCCAGTTTGGTATTTTATAACTTTTTTTGCATTGATCTCTGTTTATTATTCTTTTGGTAAAAAAAACTCTATAAAAATAATAATTTTTTTATTAATTTTACAAATTGCAGATACTGGAAACGCTATTAAATCATTTGGATATAATCATTTCAAACACACGGAAACTTCTTTGAACGATAATATTTGGAAGTATATAGCAAATAATTTTATCTATTTAAGAACCACTTTTCCAAAAGACTCGTCAGAAAACTTGTTAAAATTTGGACGATTTATTGTTGATAATTCTTTCCAAGGAACAGATATAATTTACATTTCAAGGGTAGATAGACAAAAGTTAGCAGATTATAGATACCGCTTATATGAAAATCTTTTTATAGGTAAAATTGATCAGAAATCTGCATACATAGTTGACGATAATCACTCTATACAACTATATACAATTTTTAAGGACAGTGATCATGGCTTTTTTTTCAGGGATAATACCTGGATATTATTACCTAATTCAAAAAAATTAATGAATGAAATGGATTACAAAAAACTTAATCAACTTCGACCCCAATTAGTTACACTTAACAAAAAAATTTACCCAACAAAAAATAGAAAATACTTTGGCCTGGGATGGTACAAATCTCGTTCTTTTTGGTCAGATGGAAAGAGATCATCAATATTATTCTCCACCAATAAAAAAATATTTAAAACAATTGAATTAGAGTGTGAAATTTTTAATTTTAATGAAATAACAAAATCAAATTTTGAATTTACTTTAAACAATAATCCAATCAATCAAATCACATTTAAAAGAAAAAAAAATTCACATATAATTGAGATAAATATTCCAGAAAACTATTTAAAATTTGATGAATATATTCTGGATATAACTAATATGAATAAAACAACAAGACTAGATTTGAAAATTGCCCCAGATGCTAGATTATTGGGTCTTAAAATACTTAATATGAAAATTTATTAATTTCAAATGTTATTAAGATTATAACTATTAGATCAGGATATTATTTAATTTTTTAAAATGGTAATATTTTGTAAACAATCTACTTTTCTTTAATGCATTAAATAATTTTATTTTTTTTAAATTTAAAGGTTCTTCATTACATTCTTGGAATTTGTTTACAAAACTATTTATGTCATTTTTTTTAAAAAGATATCCACATTTGTTCTCTTCAATAAATTCTTTCGGGCCGTTATCACAATCGCTAGAAATGAGCAAAGTCCTACATCCCGCTGCTTCAATTAAAACAAATCCTGGATCTTCCCACATAGAAGATGAAACATAGTATTTACATTTATTCATATATTTAAATACATTTTTAATATGGCCAATTAGGAAAATTTTGTTTTCAAGTTTTTTATTTTTTATTAATCTTACAAGTTTTTCTTTTTCTTCTCCTTCGCCCGCTATTAGAAGATTTAAATTATTATATCTTTTTTCTATGACACTAAATGCATTAATTAAAAAAATAAAATTTTTCTGTTTTGTTAACCTTCCTGCAGAAAATAAAAATTCAGATTTTGAATTTTCAATTTTTTCTTTTTTTTTTTTTATGATCTCTGAAATATCTAAAATTGGATCCCTTAATATAATTATTTTTTCTTTATTTACCAAATCCAATTTTACTAAATAATTATAAGTTCCAACTGTTGGGCAAGTGATTTTGTAAACATTTTTCAGTGCTAACTTCCAAAGAAATATTCTAAAAAAGTTAAGCCTTGGATATCCTGAAATTCTTAATATACACTTTGTACTAAATTTATTTAAAGTAAATAAAATCAGAGGTAATGAAGTTATTAAATGTATTATTATATAATCTGGTTTTTGAACCCTAAGCAATTTTTTTAGAGGAAAAAAACATAAAATGAAAATTAATAGGTAAGAAAACCTGCTTCGAATAAATCCATATTTAGGAAATATACTTTTGAGGTTTTTTTTGAAAAAATTGTACAATTTAATTTGTTTTATTTTTATTTGGTCTAAATATTCATAATATTCCCCGATAGCATTGATTATGTAACATTCATAGTTATTAGAATACTTCATAAGTGATCCAGCAGAATTAATAACCGCATGAATAGTTGCAATTTTTGTAAAAAAAGGCGACCAATAATAAATAGTTTTTTTTCTCAAGATAAGTAAATATAAATTGATATTAAAGAAAAAGTAATACTACATGATTATTTTTTTATAACAACTATGTCTAAAAAATTAATAATATTTAGCCCCTCAATTGAGGATGGGGGTGTCGAAAAGAATTTGTTTTTAATTTCTAATTATTTATCTTCAAAAATTCCAAATTTATCGATCATAACGGCTGATTTTTACAGAAAAAATAATTTTTCAAAAAAAATTAAGTTTATTACTCCAAGATTTAGAATTTTCAAGAATACAAAAAAATACATAAAATATCTGATTTGTATAATTCTATTAATTAGAGAAACAATAAAAGATAAAAGATTTATTATTTTATCTTTCCAGGCAAATATATATGCAATAATGGTTGCAAAATTTTTTGGAATAACAATTTTATCTAGATCCAATACTTCTTCCGAGGGATGGACTAAAAATCGATTTAAACAATTAATTTTTAAATATTTTTTTACCAAGGCTGACGAAATTATTGTAAATAGCTATGATTTCAAAAAAGAGATAGATAAAAAATATAAAATAAATTGTAAATGTATTTTAAATCCGTTTAATTTTAAATTAATTAAAAAAGAATCGTTAAAGAAAATTCCCAATAAAATATTTAAAAAAAAATCTCTAAAACTTATAAGTATTGGGAGACTAACTGATCAAAAAGATCATATTACTCTTCTCAAGGCTATTAAATTAGTAGTAAAAAAAAGATTAACGGAATTAATTATTTTAGGCAAAGGAACTAATGAATCTATTTTGAAAAATTACACTTTAAAAAATAATCTTATTAATAATGTAAAATTTTTAGGTTACATGTCTAATCCATATCAATATATAAAATCTTCGGATATTTTTGTTTTAACCTCAAGATTTGAAGGTTCTCCAAATGTTTTAGTTGAAGCTCAATATTTAAAAAAATATATAATTTCAAGTAACTGTCCAACGGGNCCCAAGGAGATTCTGGCGAATGGATTGTATGGTGATTTATTTAATGTTGGTGATTTTAGAAAGTTAGCAAAATTAATTTTGTCTTACAAAAAAAATCAAAAAATTAAAAAAAAAATAAACAATGCTTTCAAAAATACTAAAAAATTTGAATACAAAAAAAATTGTGAAAAATATTATATGCTTATATCCAAATATCTATAAATAAATTATTTTATTTAATATTTATAAATTTTATATTTCCTATACCATTCAAATGTATTTTGTATTCCCAATTCTATATTCATAAACTTTTTATATTTTGTTATCTGAGTTATAGATGAATTATTCCCATGAGTTTTTAAAACATCTAGATTGTCCCTTTTTATTTTTTTTATATTTATTTGACCATATCTCTTGATTATAAAATTGATTATTGTTTTGAGAGAAATCGGCTTACTAGAACATAAATTAAATATTTTATGTTTATCATATCTAAAATTGATGGTTACCAATCTCCTAATAATTTTAGTAACATCCCCTATGTAAGTAAAATCTCTTAAATGGTTACCCAGATTATTTAAATAAAAAACTTTTTTTGTGTAAAAGCATTTCAACATCTTCAACAAAAACATATCTGGTCTTCCCCATTCTCCATAAACCGTAAAAAATCTTAACCCAATTAATTTAATGTTAAAATATCTAGAATAAAATTCAGCGATAGATTCATTTAAAATTTTTGTTGTTGCATATATATTTTTTGGAGAGTGTTTTTTTGATTCTTTCACAGGAAATGTTTTTTGATCTCCATATATTGAACTTGAGGAAGCATAAACAAAAATTTTAGGTGGAGATTGTAAACAAGCATCTAAAATATTTATTAATCCAAAAATATTAGTAAAAATATATTTTTTTGGATAAAATCTTGTATATCTGACGCCGGCCTGTGCGGCAAAATGGAAAATCATATAGAATTTTTTCTTTTTGAAAAAATTATTAATCTTTTTTCTATTAGTAATATCTAAATTAAAAAATTTAAATTTTTTAAATTTTGTTAATTCTGAAATTCTTTTTTTTTTTAGATTTACCGAATAATAATTATCAAAATTATCTAATCCATATATTTCAAATTTTTTATTTTTTTTTAAAAATTCATGAGCCAAAGAAAAACCAATAAAGCCCGCAACACCTGTAATTAAAACTTTCATAATTATAATTTGTTATTCATCATTTTCCCAATCAAAAAATTGATATTCATTTTGGGATTCCACTTCAGTAATTTTTTCGCTTTTGAAATGTCGGCACGAGTTATTTTAATTTCATTTTTTCTAAAATTTTTTTTTGATATTTTAATATAATTTTTGTAATTTAAGTTTAATTTAAAAAATACTTTTTTTATAACATCTTTAAGCTTATTATTCTTTCCGGTCGCTAAAACAAAGTCATCTGGTTTTTTATAATTCAATATTAGCCACATTCCTCTCACGTATTCAGGTGCCCATCCCCAATCTCTGCTTATGTTTATATCGCCAATTGTTAACTTTTTTTGTCTTTTTTGTGAAATTTTCCTTGCTGAATTAATAATTTTTTTAATCACAAATTTTTCCGATCTTAATGATGATTCATGGTTAAACATTATTCCATTGCATGCCCAAATTTTAAATTGATTACGGTAGGTTTTAGTTAACTCTAAACTAATGACTTTTGATAATGCATAGAAACTTCTAGGATCATATTGGGTATTTTCATTACATTTTGTTGAACCTAAATTACCAAAAATTTCAGCGGAAGAAGCATTAAACAATTTAATTTTTTTTTTAGTTTTTCTAAGATAATCAAGAATATGTACCAACGGTAAATTATTACTTATAATTGTCTCAAAACTTAATTTTTCAGAAGCTTTTACTGATGATTGACCAGATAGATAGTAAATTTCGTCACATTTGGTTTTTATTAGTATTTGCTCGATATTTTTTTTACTATTTATTTTTAATTTAAATAATTTTATTTTTTTATCAAAATTAAGTTTTTTTAAATTAACAAGTGCTGCGAACCTTGAAGTTCCATAAACAATATAATTCTTTTTAATTAGAAATTTTGCTAATAATGAACCATCTTGTCCTGATATTCCAAATATAATTGCAATTTTTTTTTTCATCTTTTAACTTTTGATAAAATTTAAAAATTTGATTAACGCATTTTTTTTAACTAAGGTAAAATAATATTATTTTCTTACAATTTATTGAATTTTTTTCTTATAGAAAGTAAAATCACACTGCAATATTTTAGAATTTTTTTTATTTTCAAAACCTCTTTCTATATTCCAAATTTCAAAACCTAAAGATTC